>JACUUY010000180.1 GCA_014859085.1 Caldifarciminota bacterium | reverse complement strand
TCTCAATATCTAAATATAATCATGCATGGAAGAGGCGATCCTGAAAAAGAAGGTCACGCTGTTCAATGCGCTGGCCCATCCATTGCGGCTCAAGATACTCCTTAAATTGCGCCGCGGATCCTGCTGCGTATGCGAGATCATACCTTTTGTCGGAAGTGAGCAATCGAACGTCTCACACCACCTGGCTATCTTGAGAAATGCGAACATCGTGCGCAGCAAGAAGCGGGGATTGGAAGTATGGTATGAAGTCATAGATCCGGTCATCTTTGAACTCATTGACCGGGCCGATGCCTGTATCATGGAGGATCTGAGAACGAGCCGCAAGATGCTCGAGGAACTGGCAAAACAAGAGTCATAGGATCTGGACTGGCCGCCGCACCGTGTACTTTGAAATAGGGACTAAGGAGAGAAGATGAGAGACAGGACGAAGCTGTTGTTGTTCATTGTTGTTTTTGTCGTGCTCTATTTTGTGCCGCTTGACCGCATACATCTGCAGCGGGCAATTCTCGAAGCATTCTTCATGCTTCAGGATTATGCCCGGGAGCACGTACTCTTCTGCTTGATACCCGCTTTCTTCATCGCCGGCGCGATAAGCATCTTCGTCTCAAGAGAGGCGGTGATCAAGTACTTTGGCGCCCGGGCGAACAAGATCCTCGCCTACAGTGTAGCATCGGTCTCGGGTACGATACTGGCGGTCTGTTCCTGCACCGTGTTACCGATGTTCGCCGGAATATACACAAGGGGCGCGGGCATCGGCCCGGCGACCGCATTCCTCTATTCAGGACCGGCGATCAACATCCTGGCGATCATCCTGACCGCGCGGGTCCTGGGTCCAGAATTGGGCATTGCGCGGGCGGTCGGCGCGATCGCGTTCTCGGTCATTATCGGCCTGTTGATGTCGTTCATCTACAAAGATAAACCGGTGGCCGATAGTGATCTGATGACGAGTGAAGCGGACGCCGGCAAATCCCGTTCGCTTGCGCAGAACGGATTGTATTTTCTCGTGCTTGTCCTCATCCTCATCTTCGCCGCCTGGGCAAAGCCAAAAGAGGCAGTAGGGTTCTGGAATGCTGTTTACAGCATGCACTGGTACCTTACCGGCGCGACACTCATCGTTCTTCTTCTCATGCTCTTCTCCTGGTTCAAGAAGAATGAGATCAGCGACTGGATATTTTCAACCTGGACATTTGCCAAGCAGATATTGCCCCTGCTCTTTGCGGGCGTGCTGATCGCCGGATTCCTTCTGGGCCGGCCCAATACCGATGCCGGGATCATACCGTCGAAGTACGTCGCCATGCTCGTGGGCGGCAACTCACTCTTCGCTAATTTCTTCGCCTCGATCGCCGGCGCGTTCATGTACTTTGCCACGCTCACCGAGGTGCCGATCCTTCAAGGGCTTCTGGGCAGCGGTATGGGCAAAGGACCGGCTCTGGCATTGCTTCTTGCCGGTCCCGCACTGAGCCTGCCAAACATGCTCGTCATCCGCAGTATCATGGGCACGAAGAAGACGGCCACGTTCGTAGCACTCGTCGTCGTGTTGTCGACGATCGTGGGCTGGTTTTACGGATTTCTGTTCTGAACAGAAATATGATGTACACGGATGGATGCTGATGCAGACGGATTCTCATTTTGAGAATGTGACGCACACCGATGGATGCGGATGCAAACGGATTGGGGAAGGGGTGAACGATGGAGAATAATGAAAAGGCAAGGGGGCTTGGGTTGTGGGAGAAGTATCTGACACTGTGGGTGTTTCTTTGTATCATCACAGGCATAGCACTTGGCAGGTTGTTCCCGGGATTGAGTACGACACTGAGTAAGCTCGAAGTCGCGAATGTCTCGTTACCGATCGCGATCTGCCTGTTCTGGATGATCTATCCGATCATGGTACAGATCGATTTCCGGCGGGTGGTGGTCGCCGGCCGCACGCCGAAGCCGATCGCCACGACCCTGATCGCCAACTGGGCGATCAAGCCATTCACCATGGCGTTCTTTGCCTGGTTGTTCCTCGGGGTTATTTTCAAGAATTTCATTCCGCACGAAGCCGCGCTTGAGTACCGCGCGGGAATGATCCTGCTCGGAGTGGCGCCGTGCACGGCAATGGTTTTGATGTGGAGCTACCTCGCTAAAGGCAATATGGCACATACCCTGGTAATGTGCGCGGTTAACTCACTGTCCATGGTCGTTCTCTATGCGCCAATGGCCGGTCTCCTGCTGGGTATTTCGGGCATACCCATTCCCTGGGCGACGATCGCGTTCTCCGTGTTGATCTATATATGCGTGCCGTTGGTCGCCGGGTATTTCACGCGCACGATCAGCATCAAGAAAAGGGGTTTGGGCTGGTTCAATGAGCGGGTTGTGGCACCTCTGAAAGTGGTAAGCGTGATCGCTCTCTTAACGACCCTCGTTCTACTCTTCGCACTTCAGGGATACGTGATCGTGAGTCTGCCCGGCGTGATCGGCATGATCACGGCCGGCATCTTCGTCAATATTCTTGTGGTTTTTGTGTTGACTTACATCGTCGCCAAGATCATCGGCATCGGCTATGAAGATGCGGCACCCAGCGCGATCATTGCGGGTAGTAATCATTTCGAGGTCGCGATCGCGGTCGCGACAACGCTCTTCGGCGTGAAATCGGGCGCTGCCCTGGCCACGGTCGTCGGCGTGTTGACCGAGGTTCCCATGATGCTTTTCATCGTGTGGTTATGCAAGAAGACGAAATGGTTCTTCAGATCATGAAAGGAGTGCAAAAATGCCCTGGCTAACTGGCTACCCGAGAGAAAGGATCGATTGGTTCCCGAAAGTGAGTACCAGGAAATGCGTACGCTGCGGAATGTGCATGAATTGCGGTAGAAATGTCTATGATTGGACCAGGAGCGGGCCGGTGGTGGCACGGCCTTATGATTGCGTGCCGGGCTGCAACACGTGTTCGATCCTGTGCATGGGTGCTGCAATAGCTTTTCCAACACGCAAATACATACGTGAGGTATACCGAAGAGAAAAAATATGGGGCCAGGTCAAAAAGGCATTGAAAAAAGCAGGCAAGATATAGCACTAAGGAGAGATCAATGGAAATAAAAGTCTCGCGTCTGTACTACAGAATAGGCATAGTTGTGATCCTGGCTTTCGCTGTGACGGTGGTGATCATATTAAAGACGAGCCGGCCAAACGGGCAGACAGACGGGGCGGCGGTCATGGCCGAGAGTCTGCTCACGCAACAGATCCCGGTTGATAGCCTCATCGAGGAACCGGAACCAGCTGAGACCGTGGCGAGGGCGGTCGAGCGACCGCCCTCTTTGGGCAAGGATGTGTTGGCAATGATCAACGGCGAGGAAGTGACGCTCGCTACCTTGAATCAGGAATTTGATGCATTGCCGCCACAGGCAAAAGAGTATTTCAAAGAAGACAAGGCGGGTT
>JACUUY010000179.1 GCA_014859085.1 Caldifarciminota bacterium | reverse complement strand
TTCCTTTATCCCTGATGCCTAAAATCACCCACAGTAAAACCGGAAGACCCTAAGATAGAAAATGACATCATCGTGGTAGAAACAAAAATGAACGATGATATAACTGATGAAAACAAGGCAAAATTGGAGTATGCACGAAAGCACTTTGAGGTGCTGAACGAACGGCAGAAAGAACATAAGTATTATTTCAAATTTCTGTCGCCGAAGAGTTATGATCATTTTTTCAAGGCTTTACGGGAAAGGAACTATACCTATTTCAAGGCCGAGATTGAAGCAAAGCTGACAGAATGATGTCTAATTGTCCAGCAGCGAACTCTTCAAATCCCGCGGAACAGCGTACATAAATTGCCTTTCAATGCGTATCCATCTTCGGATGTTACGAGCACAAGTAAAAACAGCGCGAGTCACCGGCGCTCCTGTTGCAGCTAACTAACTATGCTGGGTTTTGAAATTCATGCTTTGATATTGTTTAGAATTTCGTGCTTAGTGCTTAGGATTTATCCAAGGGGGATGTCCCCGAGGTGAATTGACACCATGCGCATATTCCGTATAATAATCTGTGTCGGTCAGCGATAACGTAAAAGCACTCGAGGCGCGAATCAGCCGCGCCGCCATGAATGCCGGCCGTGATCCCGGTGAAATAACGATCGTCGCCGTGGCCAAGACCTACCCGGCACCGGCGATCGAAGAAGCGATCGCCTCCGGCATAAAGATCATCGGCGAGAATCGGGTCCAGGAAGCGAAGGAAAAACACCGCGTCATCGGCGACCGCGTCGAGTGGCACATGGTCGGCCACCTCCAGACCAACAAAGTGAAGGAAGCACTCAGCATATTCTCGATGATCCAGAGCCTCGATTCAGTGCGCCTCGCCGAAGAAATAGAAAAAAGAGCGGCCAGAGAAGTAGCATGCCTGCTCGAGGTCAACACGTCCAAGGAAACGACAAAATTCGGCGTCGCCCCGGATGAGGTCTTTGATCTCTACGAACGCCTGGCTCAATGCAGAAAGATCGATGTCCAGGGGTTGATGACGATCGGCCCGGGCTGGGCGGTCCAGGATCCGGAGGCATCCCGCCCCTGTTTCCGCGTGCTCCGCGAGTTGCGGGAAGAACTGGCACAAGCGTTCGACCGGTCCTTCCCCGTTCTCTCCATGGGCATGACGAGCGACTTCGAGGTGGCGATCGAAGAAGGTTCGACCATGATCCGCGCCGGAACGGCGATATTCGGCCCCCGGGAGTGAAATGGCGCAGGCGCAGACCGTGCATACCGACGAGCTGGACAGACTGAACGAATGGCGCCGCTATCAATCCACGCTCTCCCTGGTGCTTTGGGGCGCGGTCGAAGAATTGCTGCCGGGCAAAAGACTGCGCATCGACCATTCGATGAGCAAGGGCTTCTACTGCACGGTTGAGGAAAGACTCGATGCCGCCGCGGTGCGAAAAATTGAAGCGAGAATGAAAGAACTCATCGCCGCAGATCATCCGATCCAGCAGGCGGATTTTCCGATAAAGAAAGCCATCAATCTTTTCGAGAACCTGAACCAACCGGACAAGGTCAGTCTGCTCAGGAACATCCGCAAGCAACGGGTCACAATATACTCGCTGGAAGACCACTACGACATGTACATGGTGCCGCCGTTTGACTCGGCCGGCCAGGCGCCCCGCTTCCGTCTCGGTAATTTTCCGCCCGGCTTCATACTCATCTTCCCGCTGTGGCAGGACCTGTCGACATTGCCCGAATTCACGCCGCAGCCCAGACTCGCCCGGATATTCAGCGAGTACATGGATTGGGTGCGGATCCTCGGCATCGGCGACGTGGGACCGCTCAACCATGCCATCAAGACGGGCAGCGGTCCGCAGATAATGAAGATCGTGGAAGCGCTGCACGAGAAGAAGATCGCCAACATCGCCGACCGCATCGTGAAAAGCAAACGGAAGGTGATCCTGATCGCGGGCCCGAGCAGCGCCGGCAAGACGACTTTCACCAAACGCCTGGCCATACAACTCATCGTCAACGGACTGATGCCGCTCGTCATCTCGACCGACGACTACTTCCATCCGCACAGCAAGACGCCGCGGGACGCGCTCGGCCGGCTTGACTTCGAGGCGATCGAAGGCGTCGATATCGCGCTCCTCAACGACCATATACTGAAGATCCTCAAGGGACAGGAAATTCAGGTACCCAAGTTCAATTTCCACACGGGGCGCCGCCTCAAAGGCAACAAGACGGGCACGCGGCAACACCACGTCACTCTGCTGGAGGGCATACATTGCCTCAACGACGCGCTGACGCCCCGGGTGCCCGGCGATCTGAAGTTCAAGATCTATGTGAGCGCCCTGACCCAGCTCAACGTGGACGATCACAACCGCATTTCAACGACCGACACGCGGATGATACGGAGGCTCGTCCGCGATACGCACTTCCGCGGCTACCGCGTGGAAAAAGTGCTGCGGCTGTGGGGCCGGGTCAGGAGCGGCGAGGAAAAAAATATCTATCCGTTCCAGGAGGAGGCCGACGAGATGTTCAACTCCGCGCTCATTTACGAACCCGCCGTGCTCAAGCGATACTGCGTACCCATTATTAAACGCGTGAAAAAGGGTACGCCCGAGCACGCCGAGGCCAACCGCATCCTCGACTTCCTACAGTTGTTCAACGACCTTGAGGACCGCGACGTGCCCTCGAATTCCATCCTGCGCGAATTCATCGGCGGCAGCTCGTTCCTGTATTAGCCGGAACTTGCCGCCTGCACAATTTCTGTGCGCCAAGCCGTATATTTGTGCATTGTTGGAGTATATGCTATCAAATCACGCGACTTATCGCTGGCACGCTACTTGCAATATCCAATGCAGTCACGGTCCTGTTGAGACCTTTTTCTAGTTCATGGAATAGTGCCGGCAGTGAAGAGGCCGGGCACGGCCACCTGCCGGCATCCGTAATTTCCCACCTATCATTATCACAATACGAGTCTGACCGCGGTGTCGGAACTCACCTCCCAGAAATCAGGCCGCCTCATTTTCACGTTCTTGAGTTCCACGATACTGCCCTTTGCGATGCGATCGAAGCGCGCGTTGTCCGCGCTCTTTGCCCGGTTCAACCGGACGAGTTCTATCCTGCCCTGCGGACTGCACAAGAAACAGCGCATCCGGCCTTTCTCCTTGAGGAGATGGCTGATCACGCGGTATCCCGCCGGTTCCGGTTGAACGGCCCTTGTCCTGGCGACGACGAGATAACTGAATTTCAACAGACTAATCTCGCGGTTCAACCCCTCGTTCAGGATACGGAGAAAAGCGGGCGGCGACCAGGGAATTGATTCGTGGCACCACTCGTCTTTCCCTTTGATCTGAAGGAGCGCGCAAGCGCCGTTGTGCTGACACGGCAGGATGACCTGCAACCCCCGGTGCGCGGCCAGGCCATCGCGCAACTCCATCAACCGGCGA
>JACUUY010000178.1 GCA_014859085.1 Caldifarciminota bacterium | reverse complement strand
ATCCTGAATTGCACCAGCGCAAAATGCACGATTACCGAAAGCTCTTACGGCATAAGAAAGGGACTTGACTTCTTCTCATAGACGCAATGACAGATTGAAGGAGCTAGCTTCGGGTATCGGGCAAGTGCTTCCAGACGCTAATACTACATGCTTCTATTGTTCATGCCCGATGAATCGGGCGACTACGATGTCACGGCTGGGATTTGAACTATACACCGAGATTGCTTCGTCCCGGCTCATCATAATAAGCGTGTTATATATGAAACCGGGGACGCGCGATGACTGCCGGGGGCGTTATCCTGGAATCCTGGATCGAACACCGGCAATAGTAGAAACAGGTTACTCTTCGAGCAAGGGAGGCGAAGCTAACTGCGTCGAGAAGCTGCCCGCTATGCCCGGTTCTCGACAAGCTCGAACCGTAATGCGTATTGCCGGCTGCCCGCAGCTGCGCGCGACGGGGCGGGAAAGCCTGCCCTGCGCTAACAGGAGTTATGCAATACCCTCGATCTTTTGAAGGAGCATTCCTTTCAATTCGCCTATCATTGCGCGGTGGCTTCGAGGCAAGAATCTCTCGAGGTCGTCTCTGAGCGATTGCGTCGAAACACCCTCAATTGATTCTCTGAGTTTGTTAATGCTGAATGCCTTCTTGTAAAACGACAATTTGCTTCTAGTGAACTGCCTGTTGATCGGAACTCCTTTCGATAAAAGATACCATACATCGAATATATCCCTCCCCTGACTCCGGGTGAGCAGGGCCAGTATTTTCTCAGCCAGTATTTCCTCGAAATCAGAGTGCACGACCAGCGCATAAGGCGATACGGGCAATTCGGTCTCAATGACGCTCACCTTGCGCGTTAACGGCTTCTCCCTGAATGAAAATTCCAATTTTATTGTGAGGGGGTGAATTGACAACTCGGTTGGAAATGCAATTCGATGAACCAGAGAATTAGCTGTTTCTGATAAGATCTCTGATTCAAGACCCGGAGCTTCGAGCCTCGAGATCTCCAGAGTAGTCTGCACCATTTTCTTGATGCTTTTTTTGGAAAGAGTCGCAGTGAAATCAAGACCTTCCGAAAATCCAAAAGAATGGAGCAGCAACCGGATCGCAGTACCGCCTTTGAAAAACACCCGCGCGCCATTCGACAGACCATAAAAATCCCGCAGAAAAAGCATCTGGATGTATTCACGAAGGATCGAATACTCATCGATCTCCAATTTGCGGGCCAAACCGGCAACGATGCTCCGTTCTATCATAGATTGAGTTTGTTCACTAAATTGACTAATGGCAAAAATGCGTAGGATTTCAGCAACGCCCTGAATCGTTTCCGGTCAAAGTTCTTGTAGTCAATACCTGCGATATTGAATCGGCGCGATTTCTTTGCAACGAGGTACAATAAGTCGAGCAGCGCCTTTTCTCTCGCTGCAATGAGGATACCGTTGTCATTATGGTAGCCACAGAAATACTTCGATGCGATATGAACGTACTCGAAGTCACTGCCTTCAGCGTTCTTTCTCTTCGTTTTCCTCGGTGTGACTGATGTAATCACGTAAGGCGCCTGTGCAATAATGCCGTAGCGGTACAAAGCAGATTCAAGAGAAACGTAGGATGGACTGTAGAGGCAATTGGCGATCTCGTACTTGTCGGGTGGTTTGGCGGCATTAACGTATAGACCCTTACCGAGTCGCTTGAGAATACCTTCTCTTACCAGCCTACCGGCGGTCTTGTGAACCGTGTTCATATTCGTTGAGTTGAGCACTTTCATCAAATCAGCACTGTTCAATATCGTCCGGTTGACGGCGTTCAATTCCCGGGCAATTTCGATCAATTTCATAGATGCCACATCCTGTACAGAATTGTACATAAAATGGGATCTATGTCAAGAGATGATTTCGTATGCTTGAGATCGTCCCGTGCTGAGCACGCGCCCTCTCGTTACGCTGAACTTCGCAATGACGGCCGAGGCAGTCATCCTGGTGCATAGACGGCGAAACCGGGGACGTCAAGAAACGAGATTGCTTCGCCCCCCTGCGGCGGCCTCGCAATGACATCCACAAAGGTATAGCCTCCAGGTCTGCGGCGAATTCTTGTGCGGCTACCTGCCGCTGCGCTACGGGTTGGGAAAACTCTGTTCTGCGCCTTGACTTTCTTGGTCTTGATATTCGTGCTTTGATATTGTTTAGGATTTAGTATTTGGGATTCAGGATTTCGATTGCAGCGCAATCCTTCAGGTATACCATACGCCTGCCGGGTGCTTCGGGCGAATTCGTTGCGACGGAAAGTTGAAAAGGGATCAGGTCAAACCGAACAGGCCGCTGAAGCCGAGAAAGGCGAGGGCCATGAGTCCGGCGGCAATGAAGGAGATCGGATACCCCTTGAGCGATGGGTTGACCGGCGCCATATCCAGGCGCTCCCGGATCGCGGCGAAGGTGATGATGACGAGCGTGAAGCCGAAACCGGTCCCGATCGCAAAGACCGTGCCGTTCAGCAGACTGAATTTGTTGTCGATGTTCAAGAAGGTCACGCCGAGGATCGCGCAGTTCGTGGTGATCAAGGGGAGGTAAATACCGAGTGCGTTGTACAGCGTCCGGTAGGATTTCTTGAGAAACATCTCGACCAATTGGACGAGCGAAGCGATCGTGAGGATGAAGACCGCGGTGCGCAGGAAAACGAGGTTCAGCGGCAACAGGACGGCGTTGAAGACGATCCAGGTGATCCAGGCGGCAATCGTCATGACAAAGATCACGGCCAGGCCCATGCCGGTCGCGGTCTCGACCCCGGTCGAAACGCCGAAGAACGGGCAGAGACCCAGAAAACGCATAAGAACGATGTTGTTGACCAAAAACGCACTGAGAAAGATGAGTGCCGGGCTCTTCACGAAAGCTCCTTTTTCACATATTTGTTGATCAGCGCCTTCAAGATCCCGATGACCAAAAAAGCGCCCGGTGACATGATCATGAAGATGACCGGCGCGCTCCGGAAACTCTCGCCCAGCACGGTCATGCCGAGAAAAGTGCCGTTGCCGAGGATTTCGCGCACCGTGCCCATGACGGTCAGGGCAAGGGTGAATCCCAGACCGACGCCCAGGCCATCGAGCACGGAATAGAGAACCGAGTTCTTCGAGGCGAACGCCTCGGCTCGACCCAGGATCATGCAGTTAACAACGATCAGGGGCACGAAAACGCCCAGGGCGCGGTACAGATCGGGCTGGAATGCCTGCATCATGTAGTCGATGAGCGTGACGAACGTCGATATAACAAGGATGAAGATCGGGATCCTGACTTCATTGGGTATGTTCTTTCTCAGCACTGAAATAATTAAGTTGCTGAACACGAGGACAAAGGTTGCGGCCAGACCCATGCCGAACCCGTCGCGTACCGTGCTCGAGGTCGCCAGTGCCGGGCACAGACCGATCATGAGCACAAAGACAACATTTTCTTTTACCAGACC
>JACUUY010000177.1 GCA_014859085.1 Caldifarciminota bacterium | reverse complement strand
CCAAGGTAAATTGCCGCTTCCAGGCCGTGAAGATACAGATTCATGAGACATAAGCGGCGTGGTCTTGGCACTAATTCCGTTCCATGAAACGTATGCTTTGTTATTCGTTCCACATCTTCTCGTTTCAATGCGCCGCCGGTCTGCTCCATCAACCATTCATAAGAGCTCACTAAAAAGCCGCCGGTGCCCGCAGCGGGATCGCAGATCGTAAATTCATTGTGCACCCGGGAATCTGGCTTCATGCAGCGAACAATCGATTGGATGAGGATGCGCGGCGTGAAGTACTGCCCTGCTCCTTTCTTGCCCTCACTCGCTGCTTTCTCTAACAACCCCTCATACGCTGCGGCCTTTACGTCCACATTGAGACTCGTCCATTCAGTTTCGTCGATGAGATTAACCAACCGCTTGAGATTGACGGGATTCGTAAACCGTGAAATAGCACCGCTGAATATATCACCCAATAAGCCTTCCTCTTTCCCTAAGTGCCGTAAGAGGTCAACATAAAATTCGGTGAGTTCTGTCCCCGACTTATCGCGTAAGGTCTTCCAATCGAAGCCTTCGGGAAGCGCAATGCCGCGCTCGTCCGCCATCTTCAGGAAGAGCAGATAGGTTATCTGCTCGATGTAATCCCCATAGTCAATGCCGTCATGCCGCAAGACATGGCAAAATCCCCACAGTTTCCCCACTACGTCCGTCATGTTGCCACCGCTTCATTAAACTCCTGTAATAATCTTTCGAGGTTCTCCTCAAAAGCCTTATTGGCAATGATCCAGCCGCCCGCGCGCTGAAAGATCGGAAATAGGTCAAAATCTTCGTGCGCAATAGTAAGATTCGCGATAAGATGCGCCCGTATCCGCCCCAGCCACTTCAGTTGCGTCTCTGTAAACGTCTTGCCACTCGTTATCATATCAAACGCTTTATTAACGCGCTCCTCTGCGTCGAGTAGAGGTTCAGTCTCGTTCGCTGCGTGCTTTATCATTGAGATGATATCCGCAAGTTCCTTGTTGTACGTCAATTTATGCGCCTTCTGTAGATTCTCTTCTAAAAATTGCTCGCGCGTGACTGCCAGCTTTTTGCGTAAGTCTGACAGTGCATTGGTGTTCCAGTCTGAAGGGCGGTCTAACAATATTTCAATTGCTTCAATATGCTCTGGATTCTCCTTGACATAGCGAGAAAATGCAACTAAATAATCCTCGGGCTTCCAGTAGCCACCGTCTGGATCCCTGAGCATCCACGCAGAAGACACCTCGTCCTCGGTCTCGTACGCTAGCTACCACGAACCCGCGTTTTGGTCTCGGATAGTTAACCAGCAAATCCTGGAACGCGGGATCTCGCAGAATATTCATTACAGTGACAAAATCATCCTCAATTCGTTGCGATAACTCACGGGCAAAACTCCTCAACTCTCCGCCAGGAATAAACCGTTCGAATTGTTCTCGTGCCTTACCACTGAGCTCCTTTTCAATCCTTTGCAGCCGTTTCACAAGTACCCGAACATTGTATCTCCGATCCTTGTTTTGGTAAATATCCTCTATAATTTCCGCATAGGATCTCGTAGCTTTTAGTGGCGCTGCCGGTTCAAAAACAGTAACATCTTTAAAATATTCGAAAAGGCCGCCATTGAAACAATCAAAGACCGTAAAATGAGTTTTGTTAATCTCTTCACATCGGCGTGTGCCTCTTCCTATCATCTGCTCCCACAAAATGCGCGACTTTACCGGGCGGAGGAATACTAAGTATTCAAGTGCGGGTATATCCACACCCGTCGTCAACATATCCCGTGTGACCACAATGCCCGGGGTTGGTCGGTTGCGAAACTCCCTAATTTTTTGCAACGGTCTGTCAACGGTCGGGCTGCCTGTAATCTTCTGAACGAACGCGTCTCCTCGTCCAAAAACATCTCTACATATATCCACGAGCGTATCACAATGCGATGTATGCGGCAGGTCATTAGCGGCGAAGATTAAGGTCTTTGGAAAGCGGCCGTATTGTTCCTCATGCTCCTGAGCGTATTTCGCAATCTCGTGGATAATCTTACTGTTACTGTCTGGTGATGTCACTTTCCGTTCGATTTCTGTCGTATCAAATTCCCGTTCGTCCTCCAGCGTATCTAACGATTCGAGACCCGTTTCCGTGTCTATCAAGCCCACCGTTTCACCCTCGTGCAAGAAAATCCCGTTTATCCTCACATCCGATTTGATACTGACTGCATCCCAATCAACTAAATAACCCTCTCTCATCGCACGTTCGTATTCATAGCGGTACACGATATCGTTAAAATATGCCATTGTATGCGCTGCAGGCGTAGCCGTGAGACCAATCCGTATTGCATCAAAATGCTCAAGAACTTCACGCCATTTACTTATCTCCTGGGCCGTATAGCCGCGATGACATTCATCCGCAATAATCACGTCAAATGCATGAATGGGTATGTCGAGCCTTGATGCATCGCTTTCATCATCCACATCTTGATCTGCGGATTCAAACGCATTCTGCCAGCCAAATAAATTCACTCGCATTCTTTGAATCGTACAGACATACACGAAAGCATGACCTGGTTGAGAATTGGTGAGATACTTAGCAGGGAGAACCTTAAAATCAAACTTGTCATCCTCACCGAGATCCTCCCTTTTAAATCGCTGAGAATACACTTCGTATATTTGATCGAACTTCATGCCTAGTTTAGCTTCAAATGTTGCAAAAGCTTGCACTGCCTGTGCTGCGAGTGCCCGTCTATCAACCAAAAACAGTATGCGTTTCGCCAGACCAGACTCCATAAGCCGGTAAATCTGAGATACGATAGTATACGTCTTACCGGTTCCTGTTGCCATTGCCAGCATCATTCTCCGTTTGCCAGCGCATATTGCATCCTCAACTGCATTATTCGCTTCAATTTGATACGGACGTAACCGTGGGTGTCGATTGGGCTGTTCTTTAAACCAGTCGCAACAGGGTTCAACATCCTTTTCCAACATTTCCCTCAATGCTCCGGGCGTATGAAAACCTGAAACCCTTCTCGAACGACTATCAGATGTTCGTAAATCGTGGAACCAAAAAATCTCGCCATTTGTGGAATAAATAAAAGGAACCCGAAAACCATCGAAATTAAACGGGGAGTCCGTAACCCCTCGGGCATATCGCTGAGCCTGAACAAGAACATTTTGAGGCCCCACCGTCAATCACTTTGCTTCGACAACAGCAAGTATCTGTCCATATTCTACAAGGGCGTAGTCCACAGGACCGTTTGCCGTAGGATATTCCTCGAGAGCATGTGCTGAATAGAAACTGAAGGGGTTTGACGGATCATACTTTACAACGTGCCAGCCAGCAGCTTCAAGCTTACGGTTTATACGTGTCTTTCGAGTTTCTTGTTCTGATTCGTCTGGCAGGACAGTCATAGCCTAATTAAGAAATTAATTTGATTTTGTTATAAACTTTTCGATTGCTCA
>JACUUY010000033.1 GCA_014859085.1 Caldifarciminota bacterium | reverse complement strand
ATTCCTCAAAAACACCACATCACCCTGGGTTAGATTTTATTTTGATGAAAGACGTAGGCTAGTTGCACCACATGGCAAACGTCATACTTGAGAGGCCCGCTCGAACACTTTTCTGAAGTGAAAGCCGTAGATCGCGAAAGTCACGGCCAGCGGCGTCAGCCGCGGTCGGGTGAAGACACTCCACAGAAACAGACGCCAGTAATGGAACCGCTCTTTTTCTTTTATCCCCAGTACGAATATCGACAGGATGAACGCCTTTACCTCGCTCATGCTCACACGACCCAGGCCGGTGGTGAGCGGCCGGTAATTCTCCAGGAATTTCTTGACGCGCGCATAGAACTGATCGGGCGAATATATTGTCCGGACGATGTTCTGGTAACCCTTAATCAAAGCCGCATGCTGCATCTTTGGGACGAAATTGATCGAGCAGTCCGTGTTGTCCCCCGTCGCCTCGGTCAACAGACGGTTTTCCTTGTGCAATCGCTGATACAGCTTGGTGCCGCGCACCGCATTGAGCAGCCCGACCATGGCGGTCACGATGCCGCTGTTCTGGATAAACGTTATCTGCCTTTCGAATATGGTCAGCGTGTCGCTGTCAAACCCGACAATGAACCCACCCTGCACCTGGAGTCCGAACTGCTGGATCTTCCTGACGCACTCGACCAGATTGCGGTTCTTGTTCTGACGCTTGCCGCATTCAGCGAGGCTTGCTTCATCCGGCGTCTCGATACCGACAAAGACCGTGTTGAAGCTTGCCTGGACCATCAATTCCATCAATTTCTCGTCGTCGGCAAGATTGACCGATGCCTGGGTAAGAAACGTGAACGGATAATGCATTCTCCTCATCCATGCGCCGATCGCCGGCAGGACCTCTTCCTTGAGACTCCGCTTGTTGCCGATGAAGTTGTCATCGACAAAGAAGACGACGCCGCGCCACCGGTGCTCGTGCAGGCTATCGAGCTCGGCAATGACTTGCCGTGTGTCCTTTATGCGCGGTTTGTGGCCGTAGAGTAAAGGGATGTCGCAGAAGTCGCAGTCAAACGGGCACCCCCGTGAATACTGAATGCTCATCGAAGCGTACTTCTTCATCTTCAGCAAACTCCAAGCCGGCACCGGCGTCGTGCTGAGATCGGCCCATTCGCCGGACGAGTACACGTGGCGCGGTTCGCCCTTTTCGAGGTCGGCCAGGAACCACGGCAGCGTTATCTCCGCTTCGTTCAGCACGAGATGGTCGACGTGCGCGTATTCATCATGCGAGCTCGTAAACAGCGGCCCGCCGGCGACGATCTTGACCCGCTTCGCCTTACAGCGCGAAATGACCTCGGCGACCGATGCTTTCTGTATGGTATTGGCGCTGATGAAGACGTAGTCAGCCCACTCGATGTCCCGGTCCTTCAGTTTGTCGACGTTCATGTCAACGAGTTTCTTGTCCCAGCCTGCCGGCAGCATCGAAGCAACCGTCAGCAGCCCGAGGGGTGGGTTCGTTGATTTCTTGAAGATGAACTTCAAGGCATGCTTGAATGACCAGAACGTGTCCGGATTTTTCGGATAAACCAGAAGAATTTTCATGATCTTCTCCTTCGTTTTCCAGGAAATTTCCTCACCATGCAACAGTTTATTGTCCAATCTATCCCGCATCGCAGAACAGCACTCCCGTAATTGTAGAGACAATGGTCACTTTGTCAAGGTAGTTGTTATTTACAACCTTCAATTTTTTGACAGAGAAGAGCCTCCTTGCGGAGGCTCTTCTTCGTGTGTGTTTACACACGTTCGATTTTAGTGGCTTTTTCACCTTTGGGTGAAGTAGTAATCTCGAACTTGACCCGATCACCCTCTTGCAGGGAACGGTATCCTTCACCGACGATCTCGCCGTAGTGAGCGAACACATCGCCACCACCGCCTTCTTTTTCGATGAAGCCAAATCCTTTTCTACTATCGAACCACTTTACGTTTCCGTAAACCATGTTTCTCCTTTCAAGTCTTTATTTATTGAGGGAATCGAGAATATGGGTATTCTGAA
This sequence comes from Caldifarciminota bacterium, assembly GCA_014859085.1. Classification (GTDB taxonomy): domain Bacteria; phylum Hydrothermota; class Tepidihabitantia; order SM23-42; family SM23-42; genus SM23-42. The sequence continues at coordinate 18,530 of JACUUY010000033.1, read as the reverse complement.
TGACCATCAACAACTAAATGACTTATTCTGGTTATTATACATAAATACCGGCTAATGTCAATACTTTTGTGAGTGCTCTGAACGTCGTTCAACAAAATCCAAAATCCTGAGATCTCTAACAACTACGCTATGCTCCATGCTCTTTGCCCTATGCTTCTGTCCTGTATCGAGTATCGAGGATCAAGTATCCGGCGAACAACCTGCTATTGCAGGTCGAGCCTCCACGGGATGGTATTCCACGGACTGATTTGATCCTTCAACAACTTCTCGAAAGCCCTGGAAAAGAACTCACCGCTTGCTTCGGTCCTTTCGAACGACCAGAATTCCCGGCCAATGAGGTAGTTCTCGCCGAGATCCCACCACGAATCAAAAGTCCGCTGCAACAGTTGCGCTTTCGGCATGATCAGATCCCAGGCTTCCTTCTCACTCAGGTAGCCCAGAAGATACCCTCTCCGGCAAAGGTGAATATAGCGGCAGAAATCCCAGCCGATGAGACTCTTCGCGCCGAGGCGGGACCAGTATTTGAAGACGGTCTCCCATGAACTCCTGTCCTCCTTATTCACACTTTTCAGCATTTCTATGAACTGGTGGTCGCTGAGCGTGTTCATGTACCGGCCCATTTCGTCGAACCGTTTGCGGTGGCCGATCTGCTCAACCCACTCGAGCAGGAAGAGAAGGTGTTCCCGGCTGTCGATGCCCCACCAGTAGTTGAGCAGCATCTTGTGCCGGGCGATATTCTCCTGAGTACGCACAACGCCTTCAAGGACGTCGTGGCTTTCCTGGTTATATTCGGTCAGGAGCGCCGTGGCCGCCAGGGCCCAGCGTTTCTGTTCGTCACCTGGACCGCTACGACAAGCGATCGCGACCAGACCAAGGCATAAGGGCCAGAACACAATTCGCGATGCTCTACAGCCGTACCTCATAGCATCTCCTTCAACGAATCTGCTTGCACTGGACAGGCCCACCGAACATCAAGCTTCTTCAAGCAATCGGACTCATCCATAATCATCGCCGCCGCCCGTCAATCGAGCATAATATGCAAAACCGTCACCCCACCACCCCTGTACTCGGTCGTCTCAACCACAGACCATCCGAGCTTCGTGTAGAAATCCACATGCTTCTGTACCCTCGTGTACAGATAGATATGCTTCATGCCCAAGTCCCGTGCTTTTTCTAATCCGGCATCGATCAATCTGATGCCGACTCTTTTATTCCGGTAGTCCTTTCTCACGTACAGCGAGGCGATCCATGGTGAATACTGCATTCTCGTATCCATGTCGTGTTTCTTAAGACTTACTGTTCCGATGACCTGTTTCCCCTGAACCGCGACAAGGGCTAACGGTAACCTGTCAGTATAGCATCGTTCATTGAGCCGTTCGGCCATGCCTTTTACACCCAACTCAGGATGGAATTTTGCCCACTCCTCGTAAAACCAGCCGGCAATCGTTGGAATCCAATCGTCATGATCCCGCAAATACTCGATCTTCATGTCGATGCATCTCTCCACGATTTCACTGCAATCTCTTTTTCATCTCGAACACTTGAATCCCGTGATATGGCCGGACCAGGCCGGTCCGATTGTATCCAAATCTTCTATACAAGCATATCGCCATCTTCAGGAATTCACAACACTCGAGCGAAATCACGTCGCATTGCCGGATCTTCGCGCGGCGTTCGATCTCAGTCAGCAAGTAGTACCCGACCCCTTTACCTTGAACCGCCGGTCTCACGGCCATGCTTGACAGATACAATTTCCCTTCATCTTTTACTCGTGCGGCACCGGTACCAACGATCGATCCATTGGACTCGGCAACCAGAACATCCACCTGCTCGTTATTTATCCTGTTTGCGATCTCCTGATACGAACAGACAGTAATATCATACGCTTCCTCAGTGTAGCACTTCCGGTAGGGTTGGAACGCTTCAGACAGGGTTTCATGAATATCACGGATATCCCGAGTAACCGCATCGCGTATTTCTATGGTGCTCGTCATGCTCCAATGCCACTCGAAGCGAGCGGTCCTGCATTCACGCCACTATTCCCTCTCTCAAATGCATTGCGCGTCAACCCGGCACCAGGTCTTCCGCCTTTGAAAAGTGCATCTGGAATATCTTCCATCGCCCGTCGATCTTCTCAAGCACGCCGCTCCACCGGACATTCTCCCAGTTTGCCGGCTTGCCCTGAAACTCGTTGTAATCGTTCAGGCGACAAGCCCACCACGCGGTCTTCATCGTCGGCGACATGCTGATGCGCAGATCATTAATCTCCACCCGTATTGCCCTGAAATCGTCGCGCATGAAGAATCCCTCGGTCCGTGCCCGGAAATCCTCGAAACTGGCGATCGTGCTCTTGGAGTCTGTCTGGAAGAAAAAAAGTTCATCATTCTGAATCAGGGCCGAGTATAAGAGTTCTGTATCCTTACCCTTCACCGCCCACTCGATGCTCGCCCTGATCGTACGCTCGATCTCGGTGAGTCCATCATGCGGATTGCTGATATTATTGTATGTATGCAGCCCGGTCATCCAACCTCCCGCTACGGATTATCGGAACACCCCTTCACGAACCTTCGGCCACCCTCCTATGACGTACTGGTTCTTTGATGAACGCCGAGAGTATGACCGTCACTATGGACACGATGAGCGCGCCGAGAAAAGCCGACCAGAAGTCCTGCACGTAAAACCCGACGTGGAACCAGTTGACGGCGATGGATGACGCGAGCCAGAGGGTCAACGCGTTTATCACCAGCACAAAGAGACCCAATGTGAGGATGACAAGCGAACACGTGAGCAGTGTCAGGATCGGCTTGATGACGGCGTTGATCAGACCCAGGATCACGGCCATGGCCGTGAAGACCAACCACGCATTGCCCTCGACGCGGATGCCCGGCACGAGCCAGGCCGCCACAAACAGCGATAGCGCGACGATTATCCAACGGATGAGTAATCTCATTATTCCTCCTTTTCGTTGTGCTATAACCTCAACATACCGCCGGCAAACAGATAATTGACCCAGGTGAAGCTGTAGACCTCCTCGACATCAGAACCGCCCTCAAGCACGCGGTAACCGACTTTAACCCGGAACCGCTCGCTCACATCGCCGTTCATTGACAGAGAGACGTCCGCGGCCCGGCCCTGCGGCGCGCCGAGCGCATCGCCATCGAGCACCAGGGTGAGGGGCTTGAGGAATTGCCAGGCAAAGCTGAATTTGATGAGGGGCACAAAACCAAGGTCGGTCTTCTCCGATATTTTGCTCGAATCGGCGATGCTGATCGCGGCGTCGCGAATCTTCGCCGACAGTCCCAGGCCAAAACGGAAGTTGTCTCCGGCAAACCAGAAATGCTCATAGGTCAGCCGGTATGAATTGAAGCGGTAGACCGTATTCAACGTAACATCGGGCGCGAATGACTCGCCCTCGAAGATGACTTCCCGCTCCACGCTGCCGGTCGCTTGCAGCGTGAGCGGCGCGACCAGGATGGAGAGCATGTTGCCCCTGTTGAAATAGTAGTTCAACCGCCCCCGCATGAAAAACGCCGGGTCGGTCTCCAGTTCGTCGGAAAAGGATATCAGCGTGCCGGTTGATCTCGGTATCTGGATATCACTGTAACTGACGATCGCCGCGCCCGATTCGATATCGAGTTCGAAGCGCGCCGGACTAGCGGACAGCAGCACGGCCGTCAATAAAAACAGCATCCATATCCTGGTCTTCTCCCATATTATCGACATGCTAAGACCTCCCTCTATTATTCTACCAGCCTGTTGATTCAATGAAGTACTGCCCAAACAAAAAGGCCGACCATCACGCACCCGATTATGAACCTCAGCAATCCGCTGAATAAAAGGCCAACCAGAGAGCCCACACCCGCTTTCAAAGCCCGGCGCCCTTCTTTTCCGGCAAGCAATTCAAATACGACCGCCAGCATGAAGGGCAAGAGTACTATCCAAACGAGGCCGAACCAGATCCCGATCATCAAACCGACCACCGCGCCGATCGCGCCGGCCCGACCGCCACCCATCTTTCTGACCGAAAAGTAGTTCGCCAGGTAATCGACCACCAGGCCGAATACGGTCAGCCCGGCAAGGATCAGAATTATGTTAAGGCTGATACCTGCGAATCCGGTCAGGATCCCGTAGAGCGCGGCCGCCGCAAAGATAAGCGGTATGCCGGGCAGCACCGGCAGGATAACACCGGCCAATCCAATGATCATTATTATCAACGCGACAATGAACAGGACAATCTCACCCGAGGTCATCTTTTTCAAACCCCCTGAAGTCTGTTCTTATATCGTATATCATGGATCCTGTATCTTGAATCGGTTAGTCATTCCATCTTCCGCACACGGACTTCCGTATCCGGGCACTCCTTGAGCATTTCGACCAGGCCCGCCACATCCGTATCCCCGTAATGGTACGGATAGAGCACCTTCGGTTTGAAGGCCTTGACCGCGTCGAGCACCATCTCCGGCGACATGGTGTACGGCAGGTTCACCGGCAGGAAAGCGACATCAAGGTTCTCGAGCGCCTTCATCTCCGGCGTGTTCTCGGTATCGCCCGCGATGTAAACCCGGGTATCGCCGAAGGTGAGCACGTAGCCGTTGCCCTCGCCTTTGGGGTGGAAGAACTCGCCGCTCTCGCGTTTGTGCACGAGATTGTATGCCGGTACGGCAAGGATCTCGATGGACAGCAGTTCCCGGAGGTCGCCGTTCTCCATTACCACGTCGCCCGTAACGTTCTGCGCGCAGATCGCGGTCAGCACGACGACCGTGCGGTCCGTGCGTATTTGCTGTAAGGCAGCCGGATCAAGGTGATCGCCATGGTGATGCGTCAGCAGTATCAAGTCAGCCTTCGGCAGTTTCGAATAATCGGCCAGCCGGCTCCAGGGATCGACATGGATGACCTTATTGCCAAACCTGAACATGAGCGTGCCGTGGCCGATGAACGTGATCTCGAGATCGCCCTGCGACGTCTCGACGATATCCCTTTCAAACCCTTCGAGCGCCATGACCGGCATGAGAAAACACAAAACCAACAATATGATCATCGAGATATTTTCCATGGTGCAGCCTCCCTGCAGGATGAAGTTCATATGGGAGAGTCTATCTGACATCAACCCCGTGTCAATATGCTCTTGGACCGTGCTGGCCGCGTGTCTATAGACCTTGACTTGGCGCGCTTTATCGCACATAATCACCGGGCAGTTGCCCAAAAGGAAGGGATCGATATGAATGTTATTCTCGTGCTGCTTGCCGTGCTCACGGTCGTTATGCTTGTCATTGTCATCATGCTCTTATCCCGCAAAAAGCAGGAAGATGTCTCGTCAAAGATAGACGCCTCATTGAAGGCGCAGTTCCTTGATTTCCAGACCTCCATTCACAAGGAGCTCTCGAGCACGAGGGACCAGGTCGAGCGCTCAAAAGACATTCTTTCGGCGAACACGATCAAGACCCTCCAGCAGATCGGCGACATGCAGAAGATCATCCAACAGATCATCCAGCAGCAGGAAGAAGCGCACCGGCTCGGTCAATCGCTCAAGGACATTCTCCAGGTCCCGAAGCTGCGGGGCAATTACGGCGAGACCGTGCTCGAAGAGCTGCTCGACCGCGTGCTGCCCAAAGGCATATGGGAGCGCAAGTACTCAATAGAGGGTAGCGAGCAGGTCGACGCGATCGTCCGTTTCAAGGACGTCATCATTCCCATCGACTCCAAATTCCCGCGCGAGGATTACCGTAAGTACCTCGATACCACTGATCCGGGTGAAAAGTCCCGCTGCTGGAAGAGTTATGAAGGTGCGGTCAAGCTCCAGATCAAGAACATCGCAACTAAATACATCAAGCCGGAAAAGGGGACCGCGGACTTTGCCTTGATGTTCATTCCGTCGGACGCGATCTACTACGAGACGATCGCCGATAAGAATTACCTGGGCGAGTCATCGAAGATATACGAATTCGCTCAGGAGAACCGGGTCGTTCCGGTGAGCCCCAATACATTCTACGCGTTCCTGCAGATCGTGATCACCGGCATCCGCCACCTCGAGATCATCAAGAGCGCGAAGACGCTCCATGAGAACCTCTCGACGATACAGAAGTCATTCGAACACTTCTTCAGCAATTTCGAGGAGATCGGCCGGCACCTGGACAAGGCGGCCGAAGCGTACCGCAAAGGCGAAAAGCATGTCCAGACCTATAAAAAGAAGCTCGACAGCACGCTGCAGTTGGAGGAATTCGGTACGGACGTCAGGCAGCTCCCGGACGCGGACAACAGTTAACAACCAACCTGTCGGAGATCCCGATCAGGGGCTTACATCTGTTGCCTTCTGACACTCCAACCTGCCGGAGATACTGGCCAGGGCTATATTTTGTTGACTTTTTGCTTCCGGCCGCATCAGGATTGAAAATGCGCGCGTTGATGTAGCTGCCGCTGGCTTCGCCTCCGCTATCTCACCATAACGATCTTCCTGTGGATCTTCAGGTCGCCCGCATCCAGAACATAGAAATAGACGCCGCTGGGCACACGCTGGCGAATATCATCTGTTCCGTCCCAGAGAACGGCATAGGTGTCGGCAATCTGACGCTCGTTCACTAGGTTCTTCACCATCCTTCCTGCCGCGTCATAAACGAAAATCGACACGTGACTTTCGACCGGCAACGCGTAACGGACCGTTGTGTTCCTGGCGAACGGATTAGGTTGGACCTCGAGCTGGATCCGTCCACTTACGACCGGGCCATCCCCGGTGATCCCGACGTAACTCTGGTACTTGACCGTGGCCATGTCGTAATACGTGCCGAGCCCCAGGGACCGGCCGCAGACGTAAACACCGCCCGAAGTATCGATCGCGACGGCGAGCGCATAATCCGTGGTATCGCAGCAGTCGTATCCCACAACCCACTGCTCAATGCCGTCCGGGCTGTACATGAGTGCAACGTAGTCGTAATGTGATGTGGCACTCCGGCTGACGCCGGCGATGTAGACATTGCCGTACTGATCCATGGCCATGCACTTGCCGCCGTCTTCGTCCGAAGGCGTATCGTAGAGGCTGTCCGGGCCGTTATACCTCATCACCCATTCTTCACTGCCCAGCGAATCGTACTTGATGGTGACGATATCTGAACCCGTGCCCAGACCCTGACTCTGGCCCACGACGTAGACATTGCCCGCGCCGTCGACTTCGAGTCCGTACCCGCCGTCGCTCAGGCTCGTGTCCGGATTGTCGTATGTCGCAACCCACTGCAGGACGCCGTCTGCATCGTACTTGATCGTCACGATATCGCTCTGGGTGCCGGTGTTACGGCTCGAGCCGGTCACGTAGACATTGCCCGCCGCGTCGACCTCAACGTCGCGCGCCTGATCGAGGCTGTCGGCCGTGCCGTTGTGCGTGCGCGCCCATACCGTGTCGCCGCTCGCGGCATTGTACTTTATCACGACATAATCGCGCAACGTCCCGGTGCTGAAGGGATTGACATAACCCGTGACATAGACGTGGCCGTCGTTGTCCGCGACGACCTTGCAGCCCTCGTCGTTGTAATTGCCCGGGCCGTTGAAGAGGGCGACCCACTGCTCATCGCCGGTCGAATCGTACTTAACCGTGGCAATGTCGTTCTGGTAGGACAGGGCCCGGCTGTAACCGGTTACGTACACGTTCTCCTCGTTGTCGACCGTCACCCACTTGGCAAAATCGTAGCCGTTGCCGATGCCGTTATAACGCCTCGTCCAGGCCGTGTCGCCGTCCGGCCGGTATTTGATCGTCAGGTAGTCGCCGGCGCTTGTGCTCATCGTGTAGCCCGTGATATAGACATTGCCCGAAGCGCCGATTGCGATCGAGCTGGCCCTTTCATTGGCGCTGCCCGGGCTGACATAATTCCTGACCCACACCGTGTCGCCGTCCGGCGTGTACTTGATCGTGGTCCAGTCGTCATTTGTCCCGGCGTTGTTCGTCTTGCCGGTCACATAGGTGTAGCCGGAATCGTCCACCGCGATCGCGTACGCCCAATCAGACTCAGCCCCGGGGCTCGTCCACCTGCTCACCCAGACCGTGTCCACCTGAGCCGATATGAGCGCGGGTAGGACCGTTACAAACGCGGCCAAGACAACGAACAGCGATCTCGAGTTCTTCATGGTTCCTCCTTTGGATATGTCACTGCATCTCATCCTCTGCGGATAAATTCTCCAAACACGAATGCACTCCGTGATGGTTAATGATATACGCAGCGTAGGCGATGTCAAGTGGCGCACCCATCCGCTGAGAAACGGTGAGCCGGAGCTGAATCCTTGCGAAGGCAGGAAGGTGAAGCCCCGGGATGGTCCTGCTAAGCGTTCATTACCCGTCTTTTGGGGGAGATGATCAGGCAGACACCGAACATACAACTGGAGACAATGATGATGACCGCGCCCGATGGTACATTGAAAAAGTAGGAGAAAAACAGCCCCAGCATGCAGGAGGCAATGGCAAATACGACCGAAAACAGATACATGGTCTTCAGATTATATGTGAGCTGGAATGCAGCACTGGGCGGGTTGACAATGAGGCTGAAGATCAATAAACCGCCGATCGTGTTGAGATTGAAGGTCACGGTCGTGCCGCACAGAAACAGCAGACAGTAGAAGAGTATCTTCTCCGGTATCCCGACGGCGCGGGCAAGTTCCCGGTTGAAAAGGACGGCTTTGATCTCCTTATAGAGCAGCGACAAGAAAATGACCACGACACCGGCGACCGCCACCAGCAACAGCACATCCTGGGAAGTGATCGTCAGTATGTTGCCCCAGATGAAGTTGAGGGCTTCGGTCTTGGGTCCCCGGATCAATCCCATGCCGAGAAATGCGATGCCCAGGACGATCGAGAAAATGATGCCGATCGAGATATTCGGATCAAAATCGCCGCGGTCCGCGACCGGTCCGATAAGCGAAGTCGACGCCAGGCAGAATAACACGGCCATGAGCAGGGGGTCGATGTGCAGCAGCAAACCGAAAATGGCGCCGGCGAATGCTGCGTGCGACATGGCAACGCCCACGAACGGTATGCGCATCAGCACGACCCAGACACCGACGATGCCACAGGCGGCACCACCCACGACTGAAGCGAGGAGTGCGCGCTGGAAGAACTGGTATTGGAATATCTCGAGCATGCTATGCGCCCTCCGTCGTGCGCGCCATCTCCGCCGGGTATTCGTACACGTCACTCAACCGCTCTTTGCTCAGGACTCTGCTTACGCTGCCCTGGGCAACAATCCGCCCGTGCTTGAGCAGGACGGCATCGGAACAGACTCCGGGCAGATGGCTCAACACATGGGTAACAAAGAGAACGGTGATCGCATCCTTTCTGTACACATCTTCAATGACATCCATTATCTCTTTTCGGGCGCGCATATCGAGGTTCGCGGTCGGCTCGTCGAGCAGCAGGATGTGCGGCTGTTGGGCCAGGGCTCGCGCCAGAGATACTTTCTGCGATTCACCACCTGAGAGATGACCGACCGGTTTGGACATCAAATCAGAAATGCCGACGCGCTCGCAAATAGCACGGGCAATGCGATGATCCTCCGCCGCGGGATTGCGGAAGAGCCCGATCCTTGGATAACGTCCGAGCACGACAACATCGTACACGCTGACCGGCATGCGCGGGTCGATACTCAGGTGCTGCGGCACATAGCCGATGTTGCTGCGTATCGAGTTGATGTTACGCCACGTTATACGCTCACCAAGGATCGTGACCGCACCGTGCTGCAGTCGGCCGAGTCCGTTGATGAGCGTCAGAAGGGTCGTCTTGCCGGCGCCGTTCGGCCCGACGACGGCCATGAAACTGCCCTGCCGGACCGTGAGGGAAACATCGCGCAGCGCGACATTCTCGCGATAAGATACAGTCGCGTTATCGATCTCGATCGCGCAGGCTATCGGATCGCCTCCAGGATCGCGGCACAGTTGTCTCTGAGGGCATCAGGATAGGATCCACTGAGCGGAAAATTGGTCAGCACAACATGGGGCACGCCCAGCTCCCGGGCAACAGTTGCTCCAGCGTCTGATCCGCTCTGCAGGTTATCGATGACGAGCGCGGCTCCGCCGTTCCGCGCCTGGGATATAACCTCCTTGAGCATTTTCGGCGTCAGATCTTCGGCCCGCTTGAAGGTCACGACGACGTTGAAGCCGAGCCACTCAACGAACTCGGACTGAAGCTCTGAACAGGCGATCCTCAGCGCCCCGAATCTTTCTCTATCCTGGCGGGCGCGCTCGGTCAAGGAGTCGACCGTTGTCCGATACTGCCTGAGGTTGCCCATGTAGTAGGCCTCATGCGCCCGGTCCAGCGAACACAACAGAGCCGCGATGCGACCGGCGGCTGCCATGTGGGCCGGCGGCACCATCATGTTCTCAGCCATGTCGAGGCTGTGAAGGACTGGTTGCCAGTCGGCCGCATCCAAGAGCCGGGTGACCCACTGTTCCCAACCATGGCTGATGACGAGCCTGGAATCGACGAGGTTCTTTATGCCTTGCGCGGTGATATCGAAATGGCCCGGACACATGCCGGCCGGCACGATCGTGTTGACCGCGACGCGGTCCTTGCCGATCGCCTCACAGATCGAGCCGAGCATGGCCGTCGTCGCCGTGACACTCAATCGGTCGGGCGGGGCCGTCTGGCCGCAGGACACAACACCGGCCGCGAGACAGGCCGCCAAACCCAAAACAGACAAGATTCGCTCCATCGCATCCCTCACGGAAAGGCATACTTGACGCCGACCGTGAAAGAACGCGGCGGCATGCGGTAGAGCCCGGCCGCGGTGCCCGGCAGGTTGGCGTATACTTCGTATTGCTCGTCGGTAATGTTATCGATCGCGATGAAGGGCTGCAGGCCGAACGGCAGCGTGTAGGCGAGCTTGGTGTTGACCACATAATAATCGTCGATCGGATCCTGCGCGCTGTCCGCGGCGTAATAGCCGGTCACGTACTCGCCGCTGACACTGAGGGCGAAGGCCGCGTGCGAAGCAGTGACCAGGGCCGACGTCCTGTGCCGGGGCCTCCCCTTCGTTCTCTCCTGAGGGTCAAGGTAGGTGTAGTATAGCTGCGCCCTAATTTGGTCGCGGTGCCGGGCAATGATGCCGGCTTCGACGCCGCGGAATTGGAACGTGCCGGCGTTGGCGTACACGTACGGGGGCGGAGCTGACGGATTCGGAACGAGCTCAATGAAATTCAGGCCCCGCATGACGAAGCCGGTCGCTTCGATATTTAATCCCGGGACAATGCGCTGATTAAGGCCGACCTCGTAGTTCCATACGATCTCCGGCTCGAGATCATTATTTGATGGAGGAAAGAGGTAGAGCTCATTGATCTGCGGCGAGCGGAAACCTTTGTTCGCACCCGCCTTCAGTATCGTTCCCGCGGCGAGATGCGCGACCGCGCCGAACTGGGGCACGAAGACCCGACCCGCGATCTCATCGATGTTATACCGCAGCCCGCCGGTAATGATGACCCGGTCAAAGAGGATCTGCTCGTCATGGACAAAGAGACCGTACTCGTACTTGCTCCACGGCACGGAATCGAGCCCAACACGTTCGCCGCCCTGCTGCCGGAAATCGCCGCCGGCGGTTATCTTGTTGCCTATGGCAAATGCCCTGGACCACTGGGACATGAAACCGTTCGTGTGATCGCGCGAATGCCAGCCATCGGAGAATTCATGCTCGCCCCCGTTGCGGTATACCTTGATCATCACATCATCGCGCCGCCACTTACCGGTTACCGTTAGATCGAATGCCCAGCGCCGGTAGTCGTTCCAGACATCGGAGAAAGCCGTATCCGGGTCGGTCGTCCGCAGCGGCTCTTCCTTGTATCCGTCGAAGTATCTGGCGGTCAACACGCCGTTGACGTTCGAGCCGATGCCGTAACCGATGCGGCCGGAGAACTCCTTGCCGTCATACGCGGCATTATCCACGTGCCCGTCACTCGTTCGGACGTCAGCCGTCGCGTAGAGGTCCATCCGGTCAAGATCGCCGCCGAGACGCAACCGGTACTGCCCGGTGCGGAAACTTCCCTGGGACACGGTCAGGTCGCCTTCCACGGGTTCATTGACCTTCTTCGTTATGATATTGATCACGCCGCCGAGCGCGTCTGACCCGTACAGCACCGATGCCGGGCCGCGCACGACTTCGATGCGCGCCACGTTATCCATGGGCAGCGAATGGGTTATCGTGCATCCGTACAGACCCATCTTAACCGGCCGTCCGTCGATGAGAACCATGACCGAGCGGCCCCGGTCGCCGATGCCCCGGATATCGATGTCGGCCCGGCCGAAAGCTCCGGTCCGGTTGACATAAACGCCCGGCACGTGCGCGAGGGCGTCGGCAAAGTTGCGGGCGTTGAGCGCCTCGATGTCATCTTCGGTCACGACGCTCACCGTCGCCGAAATATCGCGCAGCGCCAGCTCATAGCGCGTGGCCGTAACGACTATCTCGTCGAGATAATAGAGCGGCAGCGAGTCATTGCCCGCGTCCGCCGCGGCGAGCGTGGTCAGGCAAAGCGCTGCAAATGCGAACCGGCATACTGTTCGTGTCATTCTTCACCTCCGCAGGTTGTGTTACCAATTGGAAAATAGTAACACATTATATCCGCAATGCCGCCCGTGTCAAGCCCGGCTCGCGGCGTGAGGCAGTCGGCTCATTCTCAAGCGGGAGCGTTGTCGTTGGGAGGAGCATTGACAGTATGCCATAAGTCGACTATAGTGGGGTGACCTTCTGCGGAACCGACCAATGAAGAAAGTGCTGCAATGACGGGCCTTGAGCACATATCCATCCTGGCGATCGTCGCCGGCGCCGTCGTGCTCTTCGTGACCGAGAAGCTCCGCGCCGATCTGGTGGCACTGTGCGTATTGGCCGCGCTGCTCCTCACCGGCCTCATCAAGCCGGAACAGGCGCTCTCCGGCTTTGCCAGCCCGGCAACCGCCACGGTCGCAGCAATGTTCGTCTTGAGCGCGGGTCTGGCGCGTACCGGCCTCATCGAATGGCTGGGCCGGCAAATCAACGGCATCGCCGGCAAATCTCCGGCCCGGTTGATCCTTGTTTTGTGCATTACGATCGCTGCACTGTCGGCCTTCGTCGTGAACACCGCAATGGTCGCGATCTTCATCCCCATCGCCATTGTTCTGGCGCAGGCACGCCGCATCGCCCCATCACGCGTTCTGATACCCCTGTCGTACGCCAGCCAGTTCGGCGGTGTCTGCACGCTCATCGGCACATCGACCAACATCCTGGTCAACTCGATCGCCATCACCAACGGCCTGCGCGGGTTCGATCTATTCGAATTCGCGCCGCTCGGACTGGTCATGTCGGCCGCCGGCATCGTGTACCTGGTGGGCGTCGCCGGGTGGCTGCTGCCCAAGCGCAAAGGCGATTATCAACAACTCGACAAATACCGGCTCGTGGACTATCTGACCGAGCTGAGGGTAACGAAAAAATCCCCGCTGGTCGGGAAAACCTGGGCCGCGCTAAGGTCCGATGATATCAAGGAAATAGATCTGATCAAAGTTATAAGAGGAAAAAAGGCCACCTGGCGGCCGGCGAAAACGAAGATCCGGCCGGGTGATATTCTCCTGTTGCACGGCAATGCCGATCGCTTGATCCTGATGAGAGACAACTACGGGCTGGAAGCGACCGACGCACAGGTGAGCGATGACAAGATGAGTTCAAAGGAGATCGAATTGATCGAAGCGCTCATCCCGCCGACGTCGACCATGGTCGGCCGGACCCTGCACAGTGCCAATTTCGGCCGGCGCTTTGGCTGCCGGGTCCTGGCGCTTCAGCGCCGCGGCAAGATCGTCCGGGACCGGATATTCGATATCAGGCTTGACGGCGGCGACACACTGCTGCTCCAGTGCGAGAAAGAAGAAGTGGGGCACATTATGGGATCCGAGGACCTCGTTGTAACCAACGAGTTGACCGATCTCCACGTGCGCCGGGACCGGGCAATTGTCGCCCTGGCCATTGTCATTGCCGTCGTCGCCCTGACCGCGCTCAGGATCCTGCCGATCCTCTCGGCGGCCCTGCTCGGAGCAGTGGCCATGGTATTGAGCGGCTGCATTAGCCTTGAGCAGGCGTACAAAGCCATCGACTGGAAGGTCATCTTCCTGCTTGGCGGCATTCTGCCCCTGGGCATGGCTCTCCAGCAGACCGGCACGGCCGAAATGCTGGCCAACAGCTTCATGCAACCGCTTGCCAGGTTCGGTCCGGTCTACATACTCGCTGCGCTCTACATATTCACCGCGGTCCTCACCGAAACCATGTCCAACAATGCGGCGGCAATACTCCTGGCGCCAATCGCCCTGTCCGTCGCCGCGCTCCTGGGGGTCAGCCCGCGGCCATTCCTGATCGCGATCACGTTTGCCGCCTCGACGAGTTTTGCGACGCCGATCGGTTACCAGACCAACACCATGGTCTACGCGCCGGGCGGCTACCGGTTCTTTGACTACACAAGGGTCGGTCTGCCGCTCAACCTGATCTTCTGGATCATCGCGGTCCTCTTGATCCCGGTCTGGTGGCCCTTCTGACAGAACCCAATCCCCAACCTGCCGCAGGTCTCTTAGGGGCTTGCTTCTGTTGACTTTCACAGACCCGAAGGTTCGCTGCACGATGCAGGATGCATGATACAAATGAAGTCACTGGCGATGCGCGCGCGAACTGACCGGATCAGGTATTGGTCAACTTCTCGGCAAGGTTTTTGATCTCGTCTGAATCAGGGATGATATCAGCCGCCTTCTGCAATATCTCAATTCCGTGCGCCCGGTCATCATGCTCAAAGCAGGCTTCGGCAGCTTCTTTTACGTCTTTCTCTAACTGACCCAGGATCTTGTATCGCATGTCCCCGGACCAATCATCGTACATCTTCTCAAACGGCGCGCCCCGGAATAACGAGAAAGCCGTCAGATACGCGCCCCTGGCGAAATCCCATTCGCCGGCACGCCGCAGCGCCTTCGCCTGCGCAAGATGCTCGAGATATTCGTCATAATCAGTCATGAAATAGCATTCGGAATGGAGCGTCTCATATCTTACATGGAGCAAATGCGAAGGTAGGTTCAGGGTTTTCCTCAGCGTCGCCAGGAGAAGCGTCCGGTTTCGCGCGGGGTTCTCGCTGCGGGGCCAGAAATTCTTGTGTATCCTATCGAGCGCAATACACTTGCCTTTAGAACGGGCAAGATGAATTAAGAACGCAGTTTCTTTTGGCTTCAGCTTCACATCGAGATGCCTTTGGTTCCTGTAGACGACCAGATCACCCAGAAATTTCACCGAATAGACCGGGATCTCTTTTCTGAAAACGGGCAGATTGAGCATCGTCCTTGGAAGGCCTGTAGGTTCGCCTTTCTCAAGCAGGTCGGTGATCAAATCCGGGAAGAAGAGAACGCATCGATGAAAGAACGAAAGAGTGCCTTTGCGCTCCGCATATCTCAATGCCTTCGCGTACTGCCCGTTGTGAAGCAGAAGCGCGACCGTGATGTTGGGCAGGGGCGGCTCGCATGAGCGCGTCATTCTTCCGATGGACGGCACCTGGCAAAGAAGTATTTCGATGATAGATCTGACGTCTTCGAGCCGGTTCTTCACGAAGAAGGGGAGAATTCCGCTGAGCATCTGCCGCGCCTTGGTTCTTTCTCCAAGACCGCAATATGCGCTTGCCAGCGTGAAATAACAGCCGAACATGTTCAATCTCACCCCTTCCTGCTTCAGCGATGCGAGCGCTTCCGTCGCCAGCGATATCGCTTCATGGGGCATGCCCCGCACGAGCGCCCATGCAGATTGAACACGAAGTCTTTCGGGCAAACTGCCCCAGTAATTCAATTGCTCGGCCTTCCGTATGCGGAGCGCCTCTGCATATTCTCCTTTGGCAACCAGTATATCGGCAAGCAATGATTTCGTCAACTTCTCACCGTCCTCCCCCAATCTATTCAATGATCTCAGATACCAATACTCTGCTTCCCTGAAATCTCCCAGTTGTGCGTACAGCTGCCCGACATCACGCATGAAACGAGGCGCAATGTTTCTCTTTCTTTTCAACACCTTGCGGCAGGCTCTCGCTATGTTCGATGCTTCTCTTATCTTCATGAGTTTTGCATTGGCAATGCCCTCTGAGATCAGAAGCGAGAATCTTGGAGCAAAAAGTGAGTAGGAGAGATGTTCGCCGTTGATCGCGAGGACGCGTTTCAGTTCTTCTGTCTTCTCGATCATCTTTGATGGCCCACCGTGCCATGACAACGCCATGGTTTCAACCAGACCCGCCATCAGCGCCAGATAGTTGAGGTTTTGATTGCGGCACTCTTCATACAACATCCTCGATCTCTCAAGATAAACGTGCACCGGGATCTTTCCAAACAGAGCCCCCATTTTCTCAACCCGGCGCCTGGTGCTCAGCATGGGATCCGGGATCTTAAGGATGAGTTCGTTTCTCGGTAGGGCAGGGATCGAATTCAAAACCTCTGCCGTCCTCTCCGTCTCTCCGAGATCGAACGCTCTCTTTGCATGTGCGAATTTCACGGTCGACTCTTTGGTCCATGAACAATCCGTAAGATCGGTAGGCATGTTCTCCTGACTGAACCCGGCATAGCCGTACCTTTTCCAGACCGCCCATATTCCCTTGATCGAGATCCTGACACCCCGTTTCTCAAGGTTTGCCCTTGCCTGCCGCACGGTCAACACGGGATCATTCTCCTTCATCAGAACTAACTTCTCCTCCAATTCGCCTCTCGTTCTGTTCCAGGGTCTTCTGTACATCGCCCCCAGCCCTTCTTCGCCGTGTTCTTTGTACAACTTCACCCACCTGTAGATCGTGCGGTAGCCAACATGAAATTTCCGGGCGGCCTTCCTGAAAGATATGTCATTCGCGAGATAGTACTGCACGACACTGAACCGGAGATGAGGTGAACTGTTGTTCATATGCGGAAACATTGTAACCAGAATTTGAATCCTCGTCAAGAAAATTGTCAGCCTGAGATAAAATCCTCGAAAAAACATCGCTTTCAAGGATGCATGAAGTTGATAATCAAGCATAATTTGCTTTATAATATCTCAGGAAGTGATGGAAGAAGGATATGAACATGGTCGCTCGACATGGACCAGGAACATGGCTCATCAAAGGCGGGCTATGATACAGAGACAACAGACAAAACGATGATATGGGAATGCGTTTATCATGAAAGGAGGGTGACAACAGAACAGGCCATCGTATCACCGAGAACACAGTGCGCTGAAAAAACAAGGAGGTTATTATGCCAAACAAACATCCTTTCCGTAAGATCAGTATGGTTGGTGCTCTTCTATTGCTGTTTTGTTGCACAGGATTGTTCGCCCAGGTTGATACAGCGTGGGTCAGAACATACAACGGCCCGGCGAATGGCAGCGACTACGCCCGGGGAATAGCCGTGGATAATGCAGGCAATGTGTATGTCACCGGTAACAGCGCCAACAATGATAGCTGGCCTTATGACTATGATTATCTGACCATCAAATATACTCCAGCCGGCGATACAGCCTGGGTTCGAAGATATGCTGGGCCAGGAAGTGCGGGCGAAAATGACGATTATGCTCTCGCGATCGCCGTGGATAACTCGGGCAGTGTTTATGTCACAGGCCATAGTCCCGGATCAGGCACAAGTGATGATATTGCCACCATAAAATACTATCCTAACGGGGATACGGCCTGGGTCAGGAGATACAACGGACCGGCAAACGATGTTGACGTTGGTCGTGCAATAGCGGTCGATGCTGACGGTAATGTCTACGTCACGGGGTACAGTTATGATGGCGTGACAAGCGATAACTACTTGACGATCAAGTATGACCCGGCCGGCAACGTCGTATGGATGGTCGAATACAACGGACCCGGCGATGGTGGAGATTATGCCAATGCCATCGTGCTGGATGACGCTGGCAATGTCTACATTACGGGTACTAGCTTCGGAGGCTGGCCGCCCGCAGGCATGGATGATTACGCGACAATAAAGTATGTCCAATCACCTGGCATCACGGAGAACGAGCCACAAACCGTCCCGGACCGCGTATTTCTGCATCAGAATGCACCCAATCCCTTTGTCGACCTCACCCAGATCAAGTACGGCGTGCCGCACCGCATGGCCGTAAATATCTCCGTCTACAATTCGCTGGGCCAATTGGTGAAAACCCTTGTCGATGACATCAAGACATCGGGCTCCTATACGGTCAACTGGAACGGAACCGACAATAGCGGCAGGGGCGTATCCGGCGGTGTTTACTTCATAAGGCTGACGACCGACGAATCGGCCGAGATAGAAAAGATGGTCATGATGAAATAGGGGTCAGCCCTCGAATTTCGAAACTATCTTCGCCGCTTTACTCCGCGTGCCGATGTGGTTAGTATGCCACGGTCCGGACAATCAGGCTTCTACAGGTAGTCTGGCGCACGCGTGGATCAAGATGGACATTCGTACTCCCTTTCCGTGGCGCGACTACAAACTCAGCAGATTACCGGCCCGTTAATATTACCGGTCAGTTTCGAAATTCGAGAGTGCTATAATATAGTCGGGCTTGAAAACGAGCCTCCTT
>JACUUY010000032.1 GCA_014859085.1 Caldifarciminota bacterium | reverse complement strand
TGTCCCGTACGCTGACGCTACGGGACACTCAAAATGACAAATCTGGTGCACCTCGCTAACCCTCGGCACACTCAAAATCACTAACTTGTTGTCCCGTACGCTGACGCTACGGGACACTCAATTTTCCATCCAAATCGGAGATTTGGGGAAAATTGGTGGAGGCGGCGGGAATCGAACCCGCGTCCGAGACACTTCCATGCCGAGGCCTACATACTTAGTCTCTCTATGTTTTTCCTCTCGCGTCACCAAGAGACAGGTCTGCGAAAGACAGCCTTGTCAAATCCCCGATCGACCCCCAAGGCGGAAATCGAACGGTTTCAGCCCTTTATGACACCGATCCCTGAGCTGGGCTGGCCACTCAGGGCGGCGTAGCCGCATTATTATGCAGCTAGAGCGTATCCGTTTTCAGGATGTTTTTTCTTTCCGGTCGGATTTACGAGGTCACCAGAACCCTCGGTATGCCCTCAAGCATTTCATTTGCCTCGTCGAAACCGATCGCCCCCTAACACTATTATATGATTTATTACGCAATTGTCAATACCGGTCATAAAATCAATCCTACATTACCAATATTTAGACACATCAACGCCGGGATAGTTTAGACCTTGGATAACGAATGGCTGGATTATTGCCCGATATGCTGGTACCCTGATGGCTGTATTGGATGTTCCCGGCCGCCTGCGGCCAGATATACCCCCCTCCCCTTTGTAACCCGGCCGATCCTGAATACCTTGAGACCCTTTATCTTCGGCAGCCCGGATGCGGTGAAGAGCAGCTCGAAATCCTCCCCGGCCGCAAGAATGAACCGTGTCGGGTCATACCGTTTCAGGCCGCACAGTTTTCCGACCTCAGGGTGGATCGGCAGGTGCTCGGCGTCGATCACGATCTTCACCCCGCTCTCTTCGGCAAGATGATGGGTATCGGTCGAAAGTCCGTCCGACGTATCGATGCACGCGGTAGCGTATTTCTTGATCGAGCACGCCTCATTTATCCGCGGCTCCGGGAAGAGGTGTTTCTCAACCCCATCCGGATACTCGCTCTTACGGAACCTCTCCTTCAGTACGATGCGCCCGGCTTCGGCCAAGCCCAGGAAATTCGTCACGAACAGGAAATCGCCGGATTTTGCTCCGGAGCGCAGCAGCGGCGCATTCGTACGGCCGACCGTGGTGATCGTCATGCCGAATGTCTGGCATTTCACGATGTCGCCGCCCGAGATATCACACTTGTACTTCTGCGTAAGCCGGGCAAAGCCGTCGTACAGTTCACGGATCGCCTGCATGTCCACCTTCTTTGTGACACAGAGCGAGACGAGCACCGCCACCGGCACGGCCGCCATCGCCGCGATATCCGAGAGACTTGCCGCCATGACATGGCGACCCAGCGCAAGAAATGAGAAATAATTCAGGTCGAAATGCGTCTTTTCAAAAAAAGAATCGGTCGAGATAACGTAACCGCCGCGCAGGACCATCGCGTCATCGCCGATGCCCCTGAGCACTTCGCTTCGCCTCTCCGGAAACCACTTTCGCAGATAACGAATGATCTCTAATTCACCTTCTGTTCTATTCTTGCTTCTCATGGTCCTGATAGCTGCTCTTGTTTGAGACATTGGATTTTCGGTATTGTGATTTGTTTGTGGTTTGGTTCTTGCGGTTTGGAGTTTGTGTAGTTAGACATGGAACTCAAGCACGTCCCCGTCCGACAGGACATGGTTCTTTTCGACCCTCTGTCCCGAATAACCAGCATCACTCCACAGGCGCGCGAATTTCAGGTTCTTTCGGAAATCTTTGTGTATGTATTCGGCCGCGTCAATTACGGTCGTGCCCTGCCTGAGCACGACCGGGTCTCTCTTCTCAACTGGATGCCCGATCTTCTTCGTGTAAACGCGGATGATCTCCAGAGCAGCGAAGATCTCCCTTCTCAGTTGCTCGATACCCGCACCGGTCTCTGAAGACGCGATCACGATCTGAAACCGCTCTCGGTACGCGGTCAAGAAACTATTGACCGCATCTGACTTTCCGGCATCTGATTTGTTGAGCAGAATGATCGACCGCTTTCTATCTTCGTGCTCGGTCCCAGTCACAAAGATGTTGCGCGCATTCAATATATCGCTTGCGGTCTTGAAATCCTGGTGCAGACCGGTCCCGGCATCGAGCACGATCAGCAGGATATCGCCGTTCCGGTAAAGACCGAATAACCATGCCGGCGCCTCGTCATAGAGGGGCGGTGTGTCGACGATCTGGATCTTGATATCTTCGAACTCCATCATCCCGACCTGGGGCAGCGTGGTCGTGAACGGGTACAGCGCAACTTCGACGTGGGCATTCGTAAGAACATTCAGAAGCGCGGACTTGCCCGAATTGGGCAGCCCGGCCAGCACCACCTGACCGGCGCCCTGTTTCTCGACCTGGAACCAGGCACCGCCGGTACCACCCGATTTTTTCTGCTTGCTGATCGTATCTTTCAGTTTCGACATCCTGGTCTTCAGGTCGGCTTGTAATTTCTCGGTGCCCTTGTGCTTGGGGATGATCGCCAGTAATTCCTGCAGGTAGACGAGTTTCTCGCGCAGGTCCCTCGCTTCCCGATATTTCTTCTCGACATCAAAATACTGAGGGGGCAGATTCGCCGGCATACGAAACCTTAAGACAAACCTTGTATCTGGCCAGTGTCACTCACGTCGATCTTCATAGCATTCGGCACCCTGGGCAGACCGGGCATCAACATGGCCTCACCGGCAACCGGCACCAGAAATCCCGCACCGGCCGAGACATTCACGCCGGTGATCGTGATCTTGAAGTTAGCCGGCCGGCCGTAGAGCCGCTGGTTGTCGGAGAGGGAGCTGCTCGTCTTGGCGATGCACACCGGCAGCTTGTGGAGACCGAACTTGACAATGCGCCTGATATCCCGCTCGGCCTGGGTCGTGTATATGACACCATCGGCTCCGTAGATTTCACGCGCAACTTTCTCGATCTTGGCTTCGACCGCGTCCTCGAGTTCGTAGATCGGTTTCATGCGTGATCCTCCGGACTGCACGGCTTTGTCAACACAATCAGCAAGCTCCAGTGTACCGTCGGCGCCGCGCTCGAACGCCCGGGTATCGGCCGCCGCGACACCCTGCGCCTGGCAAAAATCCTTCACGACCTTGATCTCATCCTCGGTGTCGCCTTCGAAGACATTTATCGACACCACGACCGGCAACCCGAATTTCCTCATATTCTCGATGTGCTTTGCCAGATTCGGCAGTCCCTGCTTGAGGTTTTCGACCGTGCCGGACTCGACGTCTTTTTCCGGAGCTCCGCCATGCAATTTCAAAGCCCGGATCGTCGCGACGACGACCGCGGCATCGACCTTGATATTGCCTGCTCTCGATACGATATCGATGAATTTCTCGCCGCCCAGGTCCGAGCCGAAACCGGCCTCTACGACCGTGTACTCGCACAGCCTATGTGCGAGTCTCATGGCGACAATACTGCACGTACCATGGGCGATATTCGCGAATGGTCCGCAGTGTATGAACGCCGGGGTCTGGTCTGTAGTTTGCGCAATATTGGGCATTATCGCCTGGGCGAGGAGCGCGGCCATTGCTCCGTGCACACCGAGATCCTTCGCGAAAACCGGATGCCTGTCCATATCCGAGGCAACCAGCATGTTGCCCAGACGTTCTTTTAACTCCTTCATTGAACTGGAAAGGGCGAGTATCGCCATGACCTCGCTCGCCGTCGTAATTATGAAACTGTCTTCGCGGGCGGGCCCGTTCGACCGGCCGCCCAGGCCGATCACTATCCGGCGCAGGCTGCGATCGTTCATATCCATTGCCCGGGTCAGGTAGATCTCCCGTTCATCGATATCCAGCTGGTTCCCGAAGTGAATGTGATTGTCGAGCACCGCGGCAAGCAGGTTGTGCGCGGCGCCGACCGCGTGGATATCACCGGTGAAATGCAGGTTGATATCCTCCATCGGCAGGACCTGGGCATACCCCCCACCGGTTGCCCCGCCCTTGATGCCGAAGACCGGGCCCAAGGACGGCTCGCGCAGCGCGACGATCGAACGCCGGCCCATTTTGTTCAAAGCCATGCTGAGACCGATCGCGACCGTGGTCTTGCCCTCGCCGAACGATGTCGGCGTGATCGCCGTCACCAATACTGTTTTGCCGGTCCGCTCATTGTCTATTTTCCCGAAGACATCGAGGGAGATCTTTGCCTTGTACTTGCCGTAGGGCAAGATGCAACTGTCACTGATCCCGAAACTCGATGCCAGGTCGATAACCGGCATCAATTTTGCTTCCTGCGCAATCTCGATATCACTCTTCATGATGGTTCATCCTCCAGTGTATGTGCCCGACACATCGAGCATCACATCAAGTATATGCTGATTCTTCAACGTGTCAATTCCTCTTGCAATTATCTTTGAAAATAGATACAATAACCCATGCTGTACAAGAACGCCGGTGTCGATATCGACGCGCTCAACCTGATACGGAAGGGGATCGGCCGGCAGGTGGTGAAGACGTTCGCGAGCATAAACCGCTCGGCGTTCGGGCTCTTCGGCGGCATATACCCGATCGGTTCCGAGATCCTCGTGAGCAGCTGCGACAGCGTCGGCACAAAAGTTCTCGTCGCGTGCGCGACCGGCGTTAACGATACGGTGGGCGCAGACCTTGTGAACCACTGCGTCAATGATATCCTCACAACCGGCGCCACGCCCCTGTTCTTCATGGACTATATCGGTTTTTCGAATATCAGGGGTAAGATCATCGTCGACATCGTCCGCGGCCTGGCACAAGCCTGCATCAAAGAGAAGATGGCGTTGGTCGGCGGCGAGACCGCCCAGCTGACGCGCTTCTATCCGGCGGGGATATATGACCTGGTCGGTTTCATTGTCGGCAAGGTCAGCCGGACTGGATATATCGATCCGGCCGCGCGCGTCAAGGCCGGGAACATAATCCTCGGCCTGAGATCATCGGGATTGCACACCAATGGCTATTCCCTTGCCCGGCGCGTGCTGCTGAGAAAGTACCGGCTCTCCTCATATGTGCGCGAATTGAGATGCACGCTCGGCCAGGAGTTGCTCAAAGTACACCGGTCGTATCGAAAAGACCTCCAGCCAAGGCTGAAGCATGTCAACGGACTCGCCCACATCACCGGCGGCGGCTTCTATGACAACCTGAAGCGCATCCTGCCTCCAGATTGTTCAGCCGTTATCAACAAACGCGCTTGGAAACCTTTACCGGTCTTCCGGCTTATTCAGGACCTGGGCAAAGTGCCGGACGAAGAGATGTACCGCGTTTTCAACATGGGCATCGGCATGTGCGCGGTCATCGACAAAAAGCATCTTGCGTATTTCAAACCCCTGAAACCACTGATCATCGGTGAAATAGTAAAAGGGAATTTCGGCGCAGTCGTCGAGTAAGACCGTCCGGGGATAACGGTCCGCAGCGCCGGACGCTACTGCCCGTCCTTGAGCGAATATTTTACTCTGCCATTCAGGATCACGTTTGTGACGCGGCCCACCAACTCCTTGTTCAGATGGGGCGTGTT
The DNA here is from genome assembly GCA_014859085.1 of Caldifarciminota bacterium. GTDB lineage: Bacteria > Hydrothermota > Tepidihabitantia > SM23-42 > SM23-42 > SM23-42. The sequence goes on along the minus strand of JACUUY010000032.1, from coordinate 15,080 downwards.
CTTGGAGCGCGATCTGATCTGTTCCTCGCTGACCTTCCATTTCTCATCCGGTGCGATTATCGTTATATCGGCGGCCGCGCCCACGCTGATGCAGCCGGCCGGGATGCGGATTATTCCCGCCGGATTCACGGTCAGTTTCCGCATGACATCAAGCCAGCTCATCTTCTGCCGGTTGATCAACTCCATGACCGCCAGCGAGACGGCCGTCTCCAAGCCGATCATGCCGTAGGGCGCATTGGCGAATTCAAGCTCCTTTTCCGCCCGGCAGTGCGGTGCGTGATCCGTGGCAATACAGTCGATCGTGCCGTCCTTAAGACCCTCGATGATCGCCTGGCGGTCGACCTCGCTCCTTATCGGCGGATTGACCTTGAAATTGACGTCAAGAGACTCCAATACCTCATCATTGAAGTAGAAGTAATGCGGACAGGTCTCGCAGGTAACCCGCACGCCTTCTCGCTTTGCCCTTCTGATCAACTCAACCGCGCCCCTGGTCGAGACGTGGCACACGTGCAGCCGGGCGCCGGTGAATCCGGCAAGGAGCAGATCCCGCGCCACGATCAATTCCTCGGCGATCGCGGGCGAACCCTTGAGTCCGAGGCGGGTCGCGACCAGACCTTCATTCATCAACCCGTCCCGCGCAAGTTCTTTGTCGAGTGCGTGCTCGAAGATGGGCACGTCGAACGCCTTCGAATATTCGAGGGCATGGCGCAACACGCTGCTGTCCGCCACGGTATCACCGTCGTCGCTGAACGCCTTGACCCCGGCATGCTGCAATTCGGCGAACTCGGTGATTTCTTTGCCGGCGCGAGCCTTGGTAATGGCACCGACCGGCAGGACATTGCAGAGCCCCACCCTTGCCGCTTCTTTGTAGATGTAATTCACGATGCTCTCATTGTCGATCGCCGGGTCGGTATTCGGCATGCAGCAGATGCTGGTGAATCCGCCGGCGACCGCCGCCTCGCTGCCGGTCGCGATCGTTTCTTCGTCGGGCCGGCCGGGATCGCGCAGGTGGCAGTGGAGATCGATCAATCCCGGCACCACGACCTGGTCTTTTGCCCTTACGACCCGGGCCTTCGGGGCGGTGATCGACTTCTCAATTCTGGCGATCTTGCCCTGCCTGATCAGCATATCACGCGCCGCGTCAAGTTTTGACCTGGGGTCGATGACCCGCGCGCCCTTGATCAAAATGCTACTCAATCTTACCTCCGGCATGGATGAACAAGACCGCCATTCTGAGCGCGACGCCGTTCTTGACCTGCTCGAGGATGACCGATCTTGTGCTGTCCGCGACTTCCGGGTCGATCTCAACGCCGCGATTCGTCGGTCCAGGATGCATGATTATGCTGCGCGGCTTCATGCGCCGCAGCCGCTCCGCGGTCAGGCCGTAGCAGGCACGGTATTCGCGGACCGACGGGAAAAGACCGGCCTGCTGGCGCTCGAGTTGAATACGCAGCGCCATCACCACGTCGTATTCGCCGATTATTCCATCGAGGTCATAGAACACCTCAACCCCGAGGCGGTCGATCTCAAGCGGGATCAAAGTCGGCGGCGCGCAGATCGCCACCCGGGCGCCCAGGGTTCGGAGGCCGAAGATGTTTGAACGGGCAACACGCGAGTGCGTTATGTCGCCAATGATCAGCACCCTGAGTTTGTCAAAGCTCTTGAAATGCTGGCGCATGGTCATAAAATCGAGCAGAGCCTGGGTCGGATGTTCGTGCGCGCCATCGCCCGCGTTGACGACGAAGGCTTCGAGCCGCTGGCCCAGGAACAGGGCCGATCCCGGCGCCGAATGCCGGATGACCACGCCGTCGACCTTCATTGCCTCGATGTTGCGTGCCGTGTCAAGCAGGGTTTCCCCCTTCTTGACGCTCGAGGCTGTCTGGGAAAAATTCACGATGTCCGCGGACAGCCGCTTGGCCGCGATGCTGAATGAGATCTGGGTTCGGGTCGACGCCTCGAAAAAGAGCGTCAATATGGTTTTGCCGCGCAGCGCCGGCACGATCGGGATCGGTCTCGCCAGCACTTCGAGGAAATTGTCGGCCAGGTCAAGATACTGGCATATCTCGGGGGCCGTGAGTTTTTCAATGCCGACGAGATCTTTCTTAGGATTCATCTTTTTTCGGGCTCTCGATCGTCAACTGCTTGACCTTCTGTCTTGGCTGGCGCGGCATTTGAATGCGTGGCGGTGCATTCGCCGGCCTGTTCTTGCTGGACTTGTGTTTCAGATCTGCCTGTAGCAGCACGCAATCCTCACCATCCAATTCCTTGATGCGGACATCGACGATTTCATGCTTTGCCGTGGGCAATTTCTTGCCCACGTAATCGGCCTGGATCGGCAATTCACGATGGCCGCGGTCGATCAACACGGCAAGCTGGATCGCCATGGGGCGACCAAAATCCAGGATCTCTTCGATCGCGGCACGTATTGTGCGGCCCGTGTACAGCACGTCGTCGACCAGCACGATTATCCTCTTGTTCACGTCGAAGTTGATGTCCGTGCCCTCAACGATCGGAGCGTCGGAAATAAGCTGCAGGTCATCGCGGTAAAGGTTTATATCGAGCGCGCCGATAGGTACGGTCAGTCCCTCGTTGGCTTTGATCCGCTCGGCGATCCGGCGCGCTATGATGTCGCCGCGCCGCTTGATACCTATGAATGCTAGTTTCTTCGTGCCTCGGTTATGCTCGATGATTTCATGTACAATACGAATCAGAGCCCTCCGGATGTCTGATTCCTCCATTATTTTTTTCATCAAAAGATAGTATATTCAGGAAACCGGAGAAGTCAACCACTATCAGCCAATACGCGGCGCTCCACGCCCGTGCAGCATGCAGGCTGTTCTGCTCATCGGCATGATCCGCTGGTTATCACCGTGATCTGAGAATCCACAGGATTCTCGAGGATTGACACCAGCCCCCAGACAGATAGAATTGCCCATGAGCCAGAGGAAAGACCTCAGTGGCTACCTGTTCATACTTCCCGCGCTTGCCGTTATCCTCGTATTCAGATTCTATCCTATCCTGCAGGCGATCAGAATGAGCTTTTTCAGATGGGGCATGGCCGGGCCCCTACATGCGGTGGGTTTAAAGAATTTCGGCCGGTTGCTGGTCGACACAAAATTCTACCAGTCGCTCGGCAACACATTCTGGTATGTTCTGTTCGTGGTCCCACTGACGATAATCATATCGCTGCTCTTTGCCCAGTTGCTCAGCCAAAAGATCTCGGGCCGCGGCATCTACCGCACCGTATATTACCTGCCGGTCGTCACATCGATCGTGGCCGTTTCCGTGGTCTGGAAATGGATCTTCAATCCGGACCGCGGTATTCTGAACGCCATGTTCGGCCTGATCGGACTCGACGGTCTGAAGTGGCTCAATGACGCGCGGGGCATCTTCGAGATCATCCTGACGCCCCTGCATCTTGAACCATCCGGCTTTTTCGCCGGGCCGTCGGTCGCGCTCTGCGCTCTGATCATCATGGCGGTCTGGCACAATATCGGGTATTGCGTGATCATAGCTCTGGCCGGCCTGCAGAACGTGCCCGAACAGTACTACGAAGCAGCCCGGATCGACGGCGCCGGAGCATGGACAACGTTCCGCCGCGTCACGCTCCCGCTCATATCACCGACCGTTTTTTACCTGATCGTCACCCAGTCGATCTTCGCCTTCAACACATTTACACCGGTATACGTTATGACCCAACCGCCAGGCGGCCCCCTGGGCACGACGAAACTCGTCGTCTTCTACCTGTACGAGCAGGCATTCAAGTTGTGGAACCTCGGATATGCAAACGCAATTGCCTTCGTGATCTTCATCATCATTTTCTTCATGACGCAATTCCAGAAAAGATTCATCGAACGCCGCGTGCACTATGATTAGGAAATTCCCGATTCACGCGCTGCTCGCGGCCGGCGCCTTCTGGATGCTGTTGCCTTTTTTCTGGATGCTGTCGACGTCGCTGAAGACCCAGAACGAAGCATTGCGTTTTCCGCCCACGATACTCCCCCGCGTGCCGATGTTCGTGAACTATCTCGAGGCCTTCAGGCAGGTCGACTTTTCGAGATACTTCCTCAATACACTGATCATGACGCTCGGCACGGCGCTCCTCGTTTTCATCACTTCGACGCTCGCCGCCTATGCATTCGCCCGGATGAAATTCTGGGGGCGCGACCTCCTGTTCATGCTTTTCCTGGCGATGATGATGGTCCCGGTTCCGGTCTACCTGGCCCCCTCATACGTGATACTGAGCCGCTTCGGGTGGATCGACACCTTCCTCGCCTTGATCATCCCCTGGAGCGCGAATGTCTTTTCGATCTTCCTGCTCCGGCAGCACTTCAAGATGCTGCCCCAGGAACTGTTCGACGCCGCGCGGATCGATGGCTTGAATCACCTGCAGGTTCTGTTGCGTATCGTCATTCCGCTGTCCCGGGCCGTCCTGGTCACGATTGGCATCTTCCAGATCGTTTCAAACTGGAATGCGTTCCTCTGGCCGCTGATCGTGACCCATTCGGATTCGATGCGCACGATCCAGACCGGCCTCGCCTATTTTGCCCAGGCCGAATCGACAAACTACCCGTTGTTATGCGCCGCGTCAACCTTCACCACGGCGCCGCTCATCATAATGTACTTCTTCGTGCAGCGCCAGATCATGGAATCATACGCGCGCACCGGGATCAAGGAATGAGATACAGAAATCCGGGAATCATACTGCAAAATGAAGACCAAACGCCTTGTGAGAACATCGAAGTCGAACGGTATTCCAGTAGCGACCCGTATATACATCCAAAGCGTGTCAGGTTGAACGGTCGCCGGGGTGATGTATTTCAATACACTTCGCTGTTTCTTGGTGTTTTTTTCGGCATGTGCCTGGCGTATGGTCAGAACGAACCAAAGCAAAATAGTGTTCTTTTCGTTGAAGACAACGCCGGCTACGGAACGGCAGCGCATCCTGATTCTCTCTGGTATACTTTCCTCACAAACCTCTATGGTATAGGTAACTTTGGTTGGTTTGGTCCAACATCAGATAAGTTGCAGAACGGCCCCAGCCTCACGACTATGCAGGCCTATGAGCTGGTGATATGGAACAACTATGACCATTATGGACAACCGCTACCCCTTGCTCCGACCCTGACCGCAACCGACCAGGTTAATATAACCGACTATATCAATTCGGGCGGGAAATTCTGGCTCATTGCCCAGGATGCGTTGTACAGCGGCGTGCCCCTCGTGTTCTTCCAGAATAATTTCAACCTCGACAACTATTCACCCGACATCATAAGTGTCGCATCAACGCACATTCAAGGGTCGGCTGAAGCCGCGGGCCCCGAATTTCTCGTCACTGCGGATTATGTTACAACCATTGTCTTCTATCCGGATGACCTCATTCCGGGTGCCGGTGCGCATTATATCATAAAGGATACAGACTACAACTTCTACCCTGGCATAGTAAATAATGATTCAACCGCCAGTTTCTGGACAATTGACGGCCGGCGCCCAGTTCTTGCCAGCACCTGGGAACAACTGGTCATGGATATGCTCAGCCTATTTGCTGCTGCGCCCGGAGTCGCGGAACACACAATTGCTGAACCGGCAAGGCATATCTGGCTCACAATCTCGCCAAACGTTTTCAAAGAACACACTATTATTCGTTATTCGATACCAGACGCAGGTACTGTTTCGTTGACCATCTATGACAAAACGGGTTCGCTTGTGGCCAGATTATCCGATTGCCGCCGGGATCGCGGAACGTATGAAAGCAGATGGCAGGGAATTGATGAATCAGGAGATAAACTCACCAGTGGTGTCTATTTCCTGAGACTTTGCTGTGGCATCAATGCGATCACTACCAAGGTGTCCATCATCGAATGAGCGCCCGCATCAGGCAATTGAGTATTGACAAGCAGTCATGGTCATGTATGATAGTTAAGCAGGTAACATACCACAAAGGAGGCATGATGAGAAATCTGCTATACACGTGCGTGGTGATACTATGCGTTGTATCATTATCGGCCGCTTCCACCAACCCGTATTCCCGGGTCGAGAACGCGCAGCGGCAACCGGTAATGACGAACACCGACGAGATGATCCAGTATCAGCCGGCAACGCGCCAGAATCTGGTGCTGTTCGTCGAAGACAAAGCCGGAACCTTTGGTCCGCCGACGCAGCCTGATCCGCTCTGGGACAGCGTGCTGACCGAACTCGTGGGCGACGGCAATTTTGGCTGGTTCACGACGCTCGAGGCCGATTCCAACGGACCGAGCACGGCGATCATGGAACAATACGAACTGATCATCTGGAACTGCTACGACTACTGGTGGGGCGCCCCGGATCCGGCCGCGCTCACCCAGACTGACCAGAACAATATCAGCGACCTTCTGTTCAGCGAAGGAAAATGCTGGCTGATCGGCCAGGATATCCTTTGGAGCGGCGTGCCCATTTCCTGGATGGACACCCACTTCCATCTCCAGAGTGCGAACCAGGACTATAATTACGGTATTCCCCAAGCGAACGTACACGGGCTCAATGAGATCAATTGCTTCAGCATGACCGTGATCTCTGACTACACATCCAATCCGCTCTACACGGATGAGCTGGTGCCTGACCCAACGTATGCTCACGCGGTCCTGGAAGACGTGGACAGCAATAAAGTCGTCGGCATCTTCTACCCCGGCCAGATGGACTGGCAGAGCGCTTTCTGGTCGATCGACCTGCGGGATGCAACCTTCTCCTACTGGCCGCAGGTCACCGGAATGGTGGGCGGCATGCTTGCCGCGTTCGGCGTTACGGGAATAAACGAAGTGCCTTCGCAGGATCCGGTCAGAACGCTGCAGCTGAACATCAGCCCGGATCCTTTCGTGCACATGACGAAGATCAACTTCGAGGTCCCGGCCGCGGCACACGTCACCTTGAAGATCTACAACAAGGCCGGCCAATACGTCACCACACTCATGGATAGCCGCCAGAACGCAGGCCTCCAGAGCATCACCTGGGACCGCCGCGACGCGCGGGGCGCTGAAGTCCCGAACGGCGTCTATTTTGTGCGGCTGACCTGCGACAATGCAGCAGCCACGGCGAATATCGTCGTCGCGAAGTAGTTACCCGGTCAATCTGAAAAGAGCGGGGCCGTAGGGCCCCGCTCTTCTTTTGCAGTCGACATACCGATCACATCGGCTCGTCGAATTCAGTGAATATCCAATACTGTGGACCCCGAGACCTTCGAATGCTTGATGTTCGCAAGCGCCGCATTCGCCTCGGCTAATTTGTAGACGTTGACCTGTGTTTTTATTTTACACCCGGATGCCGCCTCCAGGAAGGCGCGTACGTTTTCCCGTGTCGTATGCGCGATCGAGGTCAGGCATTTCTCCGGGTAGATGAGCGCGTAATCGAAACCGGGCAGGGGCGTGGTGTAAATCCCGGCCGACACGATCCGGCCGCCCTTATCCAGTTTCGCCAGAGATCGGACCAGCAACTCGCCGCTCGGTGCAAAGACGATGCCGGCATCGAGCCGCGCGCCCATTTCATCGTCGATCCGGCCGGCCCATTTCGCGCCCAGCTCCCGGGCCAGGGCCAGTTCCTGTTCGGTGCGCGAGACGACATACACCTCAAGGCCCCGGTGTATTGCCACCTGGATAACGATATGCGCCGAAGACCCGAAGCCGAAGAGCCCGAGTTTCCCCCGGTCTTGCAGACCAGTGGCGTTAAGCGCCTGATACCCTATGACACCGGCGCACAGCAACGGCGCGGCCTCGAGGTCGGTGTAGTTGGCGGGCAGACGGTAGACAAAATCTTCAGGCGCCACGGTATATTCGGCAAAACCGCCGTCTGCATCGTAACCGGTGAAGAGCGCGCGGTCGCAGAGATTTTCCTGGCCGCGCACGCAGTACTTGCACGCGCCGCAGGTCTTGTAGAGCCACGGCACACCGACCCGCTCTGCGCCGCGCCATGCCGTGACCCCGGCACCTACCTTATCGATCCAGCCCACGATCTGATGGCCCGGTATGAGCGGCAATCTGTGTGCCGGCAGCTCGCCCTCCACGACATGGAGATCAGTACGGCAGACGCCGCAAACACCCACCTTGATCCGTACTTCATGCGGCCCGGGTTCGGGCTGCGGCACTTCTGCCAGCCGCAACGGGGATCTCTCGATGGGACCCTGTTCCTGCAGGACGATCGCCTTCATGGACAAGTATAATGAATTGCCGCAGTCCGTCAATACGGGGACGGTGCTTGACATTTTGACAATTTTCACGTTCACTCACATCCTGCCCGGGCAGCGATCCAGGCAACAGATGCCTTGACAGCGAAACACTATCCATATATGATTATCCATGATCCTGTACCTGCTCCTTGGCCTCTGTATCGGCATTGAAGGCGGTTACATGTATCCGGCCGTCGGCTTCCAGGACATCAAATATGGCGCGGGATTTTCTGCTTTCGCCGACCGCGATGCTGGCGTCGTGGATCTGACATTTTCCTTGCGCGCGGCATTCCACACCGGTGACAATCCAGGCTATGCGATGAGCACCGCCGGATTCGCTATCGGCTGTTACAAGAAGTCATGGCCGGTCAGCCCGGTATTCACGGTCGGCGCAGACTACATCAGCCGCACCTTGAATCAGGCCGGTGAGTCCGGGGTTGCCGCAACCTATGGAATCGGGGTCCGGATCAACTTCAAGGTTGACCGGCTCTACATCTATCCCGAGGCACGCTATGGGGGATTAACCGACCTTGAAGTGCATGCTGGTTTTATCGGACTAACACTGGGGATCGGCTATGAGATATAGACACCTCTTCATGTTCTTGCTCGTTATCGGCTGCGGCGAAAACCATATCGTACAGCGAGCAGCCGATGATTACTTTCCGCTCCGTGAAGGCTACTGGTGGCGGTATGCCGGCGAGAACGACACTGTCCTGGTGGAGGTCGAACCCAAGGATACGCTCCTAGAAATCGAATGCTTTCCAGTCAGCTACAACGGCATGCCAAAGTACCTGGCGAAGCACGCCGGCTCCATATCGCAGTATGTAATCAGAACGCACAATGTCGCGGGCGATGATTACACCATCATCGAGGATTTCGTGGTCAGGATCGAACTGCCCCTGGTCGTAGGCAATACCCACCACCATGTGCTCGCCGACTCGGTCTCGGTTGCCGGTCATTCGATCCAGGCGCGCCATGAATTCATTGGCCAAGTCGTAGGCTATGATTTTGAATCCGCTTACGGCGATGTCTATGAAGTGAGCATCACGACCATCCGGTCCTTCTCCATCGATGGCACGGCGCTCGCCGATACAGGCGAAGTCACGGAATACTACGCGCCGGGCGTGGGCATGGTCAGATTCCGAGATGGCACGGCCGAATACGAACTCATCGTATACAACATTCCTTAAGGTCTACACGAAATTATTCCGGGCGTTCGGCCCACAACACTGGTGGCCCGGCGACACGCCTTTTGAGATCATGGTCGGCGCAATACTCACCCAGAATACGAACTGGCGCAACGCGAGCGCGGCGATCGGACGGATCAAGAAAACCGGTCTCATGGACCCCGCAAGATTGCTTGCCCAGCATCACCGGATCCCGGGACTCATAAGGACATCGGGATTCTACCGTGCGAAATCCAGGTATCTCCGCGCCTTCCTTCGATACTATGTTGCCAATTACCGCGGAAAGGTGACCGGGTTCTCGGGAAAAAGTACCGACACCATCAGAAATGAATTGCTGTCGATTCACGGGATCGGCCCGGAAACGGCCGATTCGATATTGCTGTATGCGCTCGCCCGGCGCGTCTTCGTCGTCGACGCGTACACGAGGCGGATCTTCGCGCGGCACGGATTCATCAATGAGAAAATGAATTACGCCGGACTACAGGAAACGATCGAACAGGAACTGCCGAAAAGCACGAAACTGTACGGCGAGTACCACGCCCTACTCGTTAGGGCAGGAAAGGAGTTCTGCCGGAAGAATGAACCTCTTTGCAGTAACTGTCCTCTTGGCACAATGCTGCGGCCTGCACGATAGCATTATCCGCGGCGTCTACGTGAATCCTTACCAGGCAAGCCGCAAGGATTACTGGCAGGAGATCTTCGAGCGGGCGGATTCGGGGCTCATCAATACTGTGATCGTTGATTTCAAGGGCGATTACGGATTCCTTGCCTACGACTCGAAACTGGAATTACCGAAAGAGATCGGCGCCGTGAAAAACCACCTTGATATCGACTTTCTGATCGAAAATACCAGCCGGCACAACCTGAAACTGATTGCGCGCATCGTCTGCTTCCGCGATAATTACCTTGCGCGGCACAAGAACTGTGGGATCAGGGACGACAGCACTCAATTGTGGGTGGATAAGAAAGAAATGGCATGGACGAATCCCTACCACGACGATGTGCAGGATTACCTGCTCGCCATCACCAAGGAGCTCACTGACCGGGGCATAAAATCCATAGCCTACGATTACGTCAGGTTTCCGGCCGACGGCGACGTTACGCGGATCCGGTTGACCAGGGTCAAAGGGTCGCGCGTCGATGCGATCGCGCGCTTCCTGGAAAAAGTTCGGCACCAGACCGACGCCGAGATCGGCATCTGCGTTTTCGGGTTCTCAGTATGGCGCACGCTGCATGCCGAAGGTCAGGATCTTGAAAGACTCGGCGGATTCATCGACGTGTTGTATCCGATGCTCTACCCGTCCCACTTCCACCGGGATTTCAAGAATGAGGCGACCGAGAACTGGCGCAATTACTGGATCTATTTCGACAGCGCAAGAGAATCCCGGGACAAGTTGCCGCCGCGGGTCAAGGTCGTGCCATTTGTGCAAGGTTTCGAATACCGGGCGGAAAACTATGGCCCGGATTATGTTTTCAGCCAAATCCACGGCGCAATTGCCGCGGGCAGCGATGGGTTCATTATCTGGAATGCACGCTCTAACTATTCTACCTGCTGGCGCGCTCTCGAGTGGACGCGCAATTCGATCCTCATGCGGCACGCCCAGGCCCCTGGAGAGGAAGGCAGGGGAACGAACCGGGACCGCTATCCAGAAGAATGGTTTGATGAATCCCTGCTGCAAGGATCAGAATTCGGACCGAAAGACGATCCCGGTCTTTGACGAATACTACACGCCCAGGGACAAAAAATGTCCTGCCCTGGTGTTCCGCCTCGGAGATTCTTTATTTGAATTTGCCTTTTAGTTTCTCAAGCACCTGCGGCAATGTCGTGTATTCCATGTCGGACAATGGCAGACGATGCGGCTCGAAAGGCCCGTGCCGGCGTATGTAATCGGCAACCTCATTGGCCTTCGTCCTCGCCAGGTCATAACTCAGATCGGCGAACATGTCGCGCGGGCCGATCAAGGAGCCGTTCGATATCTGGAATCCGAATGCGACCACGCGCGGCGGGCCGTCAAAACGCGTCGGGTTTGCATCCTCGAACGCCACCGGCATGAAAGGTCCCCAGTGCGAGCCGCGCATCCAACCGGTAACCATGTAGGGCATCGAGAACGGCTCCAGCACTTCGCCGACCGCCGGCAATCCGCTCTGGCAGCGTACGATCATCACCGGATCGTCCTTACCCACATACCTGCCGGCCATGAGGTTCACTTTCTGGGGAGATGTCACGGCGGCGATCACTCCATCTTTCTTGTGCACTGCCTTGACAATATAATGTTCCGAAGCGCCGATGAGGACCAGCAGATCGTACATTTCCTCAGGTGTCTTCAGACTAACTGTTCTGTTATTAAACACATCGAGCACGTCAAATACGAAGCCATCATGCATTGAAGGATCAATGACCAGTCCGATCGTATTGAATGGATCAGCGAACATCTTGTAGAGCGGGAAATTCCACGAACCTGGCGATGTCTTGTCCGCCGCAAAGATCAAGACGGGCTCGCTCTTGCGTTCCTCAATAGTCATCTCCGCCACGCCCGGCCCCAGGCCCTTGACATTCCCGGAAAATGCATCGGAAAGAAGGTCCTGGCCGGCGCCGTACAGCTTCAACTCCTTGGCGACTTCGGTACAATCGACAAAGATATCCCAGGCAAGTTTGTGGACCTCGCCGGCGTTCTCGCCAAGCCGGTGCGTGATTATCAAATCGAGATCATCACCGCAGTGACCGACGTGAAAATCGACTATCGTACCCTTGCCTTTCGCTTTGTCGAGCGCCTGCATCGCATTCGTTAAGATATTAGGATGCATACTGGAGTGTCCAACATAGCCACCGATATCAGCCTTTATTACGCTGATTGTGATATTGTCCATTCTATCCTCCTTCTCAACGCAACAACACTATTATAACCGCCGGTCACGCCGTGTCAATAAGATCAACCCTGACTCTTTACTTCAGAAACAAAGAAGATAAGAGGTTGAGAGGTTCAGCAAGGGCGAACCGGAGCCTCGGCGACCCGGGGAATCGGAGACTTTTCTGAGACACGGCAAGACGGAGCCAGTCGGTTGACAGGGATGATATTCTCGTTATACTTCTACTACGTTCCGAATATTTCTATCTGCACTGATTGTGACACGATGATTTGAATTGGTTTTTGATCTTCGGTTAGGAGGATATATGACAAAACCTGTACGCTTGAAACCGTCCCAGCTGCGCTGGCAGTGCAATCCCAAACTGCTCCGTTTCCAGAATTTGAGAGAAGTCAGCTCCTGCGAGTGGATCATCGGCCAGCCCAGGGCGATCGATGCGATCAAACTCGGCCTCAACGTGAAATATCCGGGCTACAACATTTTCATCACCGGCCCGGTCGGCACCGGGCGCACGACCGCGATCACCAAATTGCTGGAAGACCTGAAAGTGAAGGGTGACCTGCGCGATCTCGCGTACGTGAATAATTTCAAGAATCCGGACATGCCAAGACTCATCGAGTTACCGGGTGGCCAGGGCAGGAAATTCAAAGCCGCGATCCGCCAGTTGATCAGCGGGCTGAAGACGAGCATTCCCGAAGTCTTTGACAGCGAGGAGTATCAGAAGCGAAAACAAACGATTGTGGAAAGGTACGGCAGCAAGCACCGGGCACTGCTCAAGGATTTCGAGAAAGAAGTCGAAGAGCAGGGATTGAAACTGACGACGATCCAAATGGGGTCGTACGTCAGACCGGCAATCGTGCCGGTCGTCGAGGGCAAGCCGGTCAGCCTTGAAGAAGCAGAAGCACTCATAAAACAACGCAAAATGGCCGAGGATGATTATCAAAAAATGGTCCAGCGGATCCGGGCGCTCGAAGTCAACATGGCAAAGATCTACGGCCAGATAAGGGAGATTCAGGAGACCGCCAACGCCGAACTCGAAAAACTGAATGAGTGGATGGTCAAACCGGTGGTCGTGAACCTGGTTGAAGACACAAAGAGGAGATTCCCGGGCGCGAAGATCGCCGCCCATCTCGATGAAATGATCAACGCCATCATGTCCAGCCTGGAGCAATTCCTCAAGAAGGACACGAAAGAAGAGGACTTCAGACAGTATTATGTTAATGTCGTCGTTGATAATGCCGAAACGAAGGACGTGCCCATAATCTTCGAAACGAACCCGAACTACAAGAATCTGTTCGGCACGATCGAGAGACAGGCGATCGTGCCCGGCGTGACGGCGAGCGATTTCATGAACATCAAGGCCGGCTCACTGCTGCGCGCCAACGGCGGGTATCTTATCATCAACGCCCTCGACGCCCTGACCGAGCCCGGCGTTTGGCCGGCCCTGAAACGCAGCCTACGCAACGGCGTCATTGACATTCAGGTCTTCGATCCGTTCTACGTGTTCACCACCTCTGCATTGAAACCCGAACCGATCACGATCGACGTCAAGGTCATTATGATCGGCAATCAGTGGCTCTACTATCTGCTGCTGCACCAGGATGAGGATTTCAAGAAGATATTCAAGGTGAAAGCTGACTTCGACACGGTCATGGAAAAGAATACGCGTAACATCAATGAATATGCGTCGTTCGTCAAATCGATATGCAATGGTGAAGCGCTCCTGCCCTTCGCCAAAGAGGCGATAGCCGAGATCGTCGAATACAGCGTGCGCGTCGCCGGCCGCAAGAACAAGCTGAGCACGAGATTCAATATCATCGCTGACACGATCCGCGAATCAGACTACTGGGCGCGACAGGCCGGCAAGAAAGAAGTGCGCGCCGAAGACGTCGACACCGCGATCACCAACTGGCGCCGGCGCATGAACATGGTCGAAGACAAGATCCAGGAAATGATCGACAACGATATTCTCATGATCAGCACCAAAGGGACGGCGGTGGGCCAGCTGAACGGCCTTTCGTTCTATCAGCTGGGCAACTACGCGTTCGGTAGGCCCGTACGTATTACCGCCAAGGTATCACTGGGCCGAGCCGGCATAATAAACATTGAACGCGAAGCCAACCTGGGCGGCAGGACATACAACAAGGGCGTCCTGATCCTGAGCGGTTTCCTGAAGTCCCGCTATGCCCAGGACCATCCGCTGGCGATCGATGCCACGCTCGGTTTTGAACAATCGTACAGCGAGGTCGACGGCGATTCGGCTTCGAGCGCCGAGATCTATGCACTGCTTTCGGCACTGGCCAAAGTGCCGCTGAGCCAGGAACTGGCCGTAACCGGATCGGTCAACCAGCACGGCGAGATCCAGGCGATCGGCGGGGTCAATGAGAAGATCGAAGGCTTCTATGAAGTCTGTAAAGCGAAGAAACTGAACGGCAAACACGGCGTGATCATACCCGAGTCCAACATTGACGACCTTATGTTGAAACAGGAGATCGTCGATGCAGTTGCGGCAAAGAAATTCCGCATATATGCCGTCCGGACGATCGATGAAGGCATTGAACTGCTCACCGGCATCAAAACCGGCAGACGCACCAAGACCGGCTATGAGAAAAACAGCATTAACTACATGGTCGCACAGCGCTTGAAAGAGTATGCCGAGAAAATGAGAGGATTCACGAAGACGGATAAATAACAAAAAAGAGGGGGTCAAGGATCCCCTCTCATGCCATCTCAACCGGTAGGTTGCCCCTTGGGGACTCCTATTATTTCACCTTAATCTGTAGGTTGCCCCTTGGGGACTCCTATTATTTCACCTTAATCTGTAGGTTGCCCCT
>JACUUY010000176.1 GCA_014859085.1 Caldifarciminota bacterium | reverse complement strand
CGTTTGCGGTTGAAATTCAATCATATTTTCAATGCCTTCTCTTATTAGAAATACCACAATGACCAGACCAACGATCGGATCGGCCATCCAGAACCCGAACAGAAAATTAGCGCCCAGACCGATCAACAATGCCACCGACAGAAACGCGCAGGCCAGGGTTTCTTTGGAATCAGCGATCAGGGCTTTGCTGCTGATCTGCTTACCGACGCGGTATTTCTGTACCATGAGAACGGGCATGACAATTATTGAGATGATCGCGATCACAATGCCGGCAAAACTTGGCTCCGGGATCTCCTGACCGAGCAGCTTGTCGATCGACTCGTACAGAACATACGCCGCGAGTATCAGAAAAGTAATGGCTACGAACATCTGCGCTCTCTTCTCGATCTTCGCCTCCTGTTCAACGCTGATCTCGCCATGTTTGCGCAAGCGCCATATCATGACCATACCAGAGAGCGATTCAACGATGCTGTCAAGACCAAACCCGATCAGTGCAATGCTTCCCGCCATCTTGCCGAAGAGTATTGAGGCGAATGCCTCAACCAGATTATAGCCTACCGTGAAATATTCAAGGAATAGCGCCCGTTTATATAATCCGCTCATCCTTTAGATTAGTTTTGCATGGTCTTGCACAGAACCGGAATTATAGGATTGGTTGACACAAGAGAAAGGCTGCTATCCCAAAGATTCTAAGATGGAATTCAAGCGCTGCAGTTCGGCTTCGGCATCCTGCACGAGTCTTGCGATAATATCTCTCATCGGTCTTATCTCATTGATCAAACCGACACTCTGACCAGCCATTAGAGAACCGAGTTCAGTGTCGCCTTCGACTACGGCTTTGCGCAGACTGCCGACCCAGAATTTTTCGACTTCATATTGGGCCTGGTCGCGGGTGATCTCGCCGCTTTCGAGTTGTTTGATCAGTTTCAGCTGGAGTTTATTGAACTCATCAGTCGCCCGGTTCTTGATTGCCCGGACCGCAACCACTGGCAGACGCGAGTCGTATTGCGGCGTTGCCATGGCCTGCCGTGAGCGCGCGCGGATGAACGCTTCCTTGAATTTCGGATGGGCATTGCACTCTTCACTGCAGACAAAGAGCGAGCCGAACTGGCAGCCGTACGCGCCCATGAGCAGGAGATAGGCCATGAGCCGGCCATCAGCCAGGCCGCCGGCAACAAAGATCGGGAAATCGCGGAATTCGAACAGAACCTGCTGTAATAGGATAACCAGGGATACATGGCCGATGTGGCCGCCGGCCTCACTGCCTTCGAGGATCAGCGCGTCGACGCCGTAGTCGATCTGGCGCGCGGCGATCGTCCGCTCCGAGGCAAAAGAGAGCGTCTTTTTGCCGTTCTTTTTCATCTCCTGAATGTCGGTCTTGCGCGGAAAACTGCCGGCAAAGATCACGTACTGAACGTCTTTACGTAGTAAGAGGTCGCAGTGACTGCGATAATTAGGCGCAATTGTGATGAGATTCACGGCGAACGGGCTCGTTAGTGCCTTCACGCACTCGTCAATCTCGTGTTCCAGTTCATCTGCGGGCATGTTACCGGCCGCGAGCACCGGAAAAGCGCCGCAACCGCCCACGGCCTTTGCCAACTTATGGTCACTGATCCAGGTCATACCCCCGCAGAGTATCGGGTATTGGACCTGGAGAAAATCCTTGCCCTTTTGCCAGATCCGGTCGAGGATCGGCGTGCTATTGCTGGCCATGGCCCTTGAGCACTGCCTTTGCCTGTTCGAATTTCTCTTTTTCAACCATCAGGCGAACCGGCTTGTTCATGGTAGGGAATATCCTGCCTAATGCCCGTCCCTTAAAGTGATACTTAATACCAACATCTCGAAGAATGCTTTCGATGACCTCGATCTCGGTCGGGTCAGTGGTCTGGAGCAATTCAACGAATTCGATGTTTTCAGCCATAAGCAACCATGGTAATCATACACGCGAAAAGGAGATAGTCAAGAAAGGACATGATGGCATGGAGCATTGGGCATAGAGCATAGCGTATACTTGAAAACGGAGATTCGGTGAAACGGAGACCATAACCACGGTATGGGGACTTCGCTCAGTATGAGTGCTGCGCGCCGTGATGTGCCGGCCATGCTGCTTTAGAAGCGCCGGTTAAATAGTCCATAGCCGATACTGTCGTTACGATCCAGCTGGATCTGTAAAGCGCGGCGGCTCAGACGAGTGGCCGGATTTTTATATCCACACCGTCGACATTCGGATTCATGTCAACGAACCAGGAGCATTCTGTGTGTTTCAGCCGTCGTACTTTTCACACGCAACCTGCAGAAATAAACTCCACCGGATAGAGTTTTCGCGGCAAACCGGACCGTATGTGTGCCAGCATCCTTGAACTCACTGACAGGAGTCTGGATTTTCCGTCCCACCGCGTCATAGATTTCCAGCAGAACAAAGCCCGGTTGTGTCATCTGGTACGAAATGGTGGTTGTGGTCCTGAAGGGGTTGGGAAGGTTACTTATGGCATGGCGCCGGGCAGGATCTGGATGATGATCTTCGATACCCGTTTCTGTGCCTATTTTCGCAAGCCAGAGATCACCGCCCATACCATAGCCGGCCAATCCTGATATTACGTATGCGCTATCGAGAGTCTTCGTGCAGCTCCAGGCAAAGTCGCTCGACGCAATATCATAGGTCCTTTCCCAGAGCAAATCCCCGTGATTATCAGTTCTGAATACCCACATGTTGCCGTTGTGAACGTGCATAAGGCAATTCGTATTTCCGGCCATGAAGAAACCGCCGTCAGGTGCTATCTCAATTGCATTAATTACGTCACTGAGAGAATCACCATAAGTATTCGACCACAGAACCTCTCCTGCCGGATCGGTCTTCACCAATAATCCATCTACACCGGCCACGGGCATTGGCCCGATATGACCCACTATGATATATCCATCCGGCAGTTCGCGGATCGCCCGTCCGTACTCAAGGGTATCATTGCTGCCGATGGTTCTTGTCCATAGCGTATCGCCAAGGGCGTCCGTTTTCAAGAGCAATACATCGATGTGGGATACCACACCGTTCGGAACACATGACCCCGTGATGATATAGCCTCCATCATCTCTTTGTCTGACGCATTTGCCGTCATCAATGTCTCCGCCAGGGGAGAAGCTGTGGATTCTGGTCCACAGGGTGTCCGGGTGTTGTCCAAAAGCACACACAAAACCTATGGCCAAGACCGTCAGGATGCGTAGTCTGAGCAACCGTTCATTGATCATATCGTACTCCAATCATATCATAATATATTGTTGAACATCACAGGATTCTCACAGAACAGGTCACATCATGAGGCTACAGATTTCAACGTATGGGGTGAGGAAAGTCTGCAGGTTGTAATCGGCACTCCGGGTTTCTAAAATCATTTTTGGTTGACATAATGGAATGGTTTTTTCAACCATCCAGATGTTCCTCCAACCTTATCTTACTGATTTCGGCAAAAATACGTTTACCTTTCAGAAAAAAACGAATATCAAAC
>JACUUY010000031.1 GCA_014859085.1 Caldifarciminota bacterium | reverse complement strand
GGGGTGACGTCGTTCACCCTCTTTTTGGCAATTCCAGGTTAGTGGACCACCGAATAGACAGAGAAAAGGGGAGGGTTTATGAAAAAATACCAGAACTTCATTAACGGCAAGTTGATGGATTCGAAATCGGGGCGGACTTTCGAGAACCGCAATCCGGCCAACTGGGAAGAAGTGGTCGGGGTATTCCCGAAATCCAACGCCGAGGACCTCAATCTGGCCATTGCCGCGGCAAAGAAAGCTTACAAGAAGTGGCGCGCCGTTCCCTGGCCCAAACGGTCCGAGATCATGCGCCGCGCCGCCGAGATCATGATCGAGAAGAAAGAAATGGTTGCCCAGATCATGACCCGCGAAATGGGCAAGGTGATCAAGGAGACACGGGGTGACATGCAGGAAGGGATCGACACCGCGTTATATGCCGGGATCGAGGGCAGGAAACACTTCGGATACACGCTGCCGTCCGAGTTGACGAACAAATCGTGCATGACGCGGCGCGACCCGATGGGTGTCTGGGGTTTGATCACGCCGTGGAATTTTCCGATCGCCATTCCTTCATGGAAGATCTTCCCCTGCCTTCTGGGCGGGAACACGGCGGTCATCAAGCCGGCGACCGATACCCCGGCTTGCGTCGGCGAACTGGCGCAGATCCTGCAGGAAGCCGGGTTGCCCGATGGCGTCCTCAATGTCGTGTACGGCGGGGGCGGCGAGATCGGCGAGGGATTGCTCAATCACCAGGATGTCGTCGGTATCTCTTTCACCGGTTCTTCAGACATCGGAAAACGCATCGGTGAAGTGTGCGGCAAGACGCTCAAACGGTGTTCGCTCGAATTGGGCGGCAAGAACGGAGAGGTCGTGCTCCGCGATGCGAACCTCGAGCTCGCGCTCGAAGGGGCGCTCTGGGGTGCTTTCGGCACCACGGGCCAGCGCTGCACCGCTACATCGAGATTGATCGTCGAAGAGCCGGTGTATGATCGATTCATCGAGATGTTGAAAACAAAGACCGAGCGGCTGAGGCTGGGCAACGGGTTGAACGAGGATGTTGATGTCGGGCCCACGGTCAGCAAATCACAGCGCGAATCGGTCCATGCGTATGTCGAGATCGGTAAGAAGGAGGGCGCCAAACTGCTCACCGGCGGCGAGTTCTATGCCGAGGGGGAGTGCGCTAAGGGATGGTTCTACCGGCCGACGATATTCATCGACGTGCTGCCGACCATGCGGATCGCGCAGGAAGAGATATTCGGACCGGTGCTTTCGGTCATCAAGGCCAGGAATTTCGAAGATGCCATGGAGATCCTCAACGGTACCATATACGGCCTTTCGTCAAGCATCTACACGAACGATCTCAACCGGGCGCACCAGGCGATCGATCTTGCCGAGACCGGCATCGTGTATATCAATGCGCCCACGATCGGCGCCGAGTGTCACCTGCCTTTTGGCGGCATGAAGAACACCGGCAACGGTCACCGCGAAGGAGGGTGGACCGCTTACGAGATATTCACCGAGATCAAGACCGTCTACATCGACTATTCCGGCACTTTGCAGAAAGCGCAGATCGACACATGGCAGTGACGACCGCAAAAGCAACCGTGATCAAGGTCAAGAAGAATACGCGCGGACGCGCGAACCGGCAGACTATCACGCCGTCCAACAACCGGAAGCGATCACCCTCCGTCACGGTTCGATTGCCCGGTCCTAAGGCACGAATGATATTGAACAAGGACCGCAAGTACGTTTCACCCAGTTACACGCGCTCTTATCCGGCGGTGATCGAAAGCGGCAAAGGGGTGTGGGTGACCGACGTCGACGGCAATGTCTTTCTCGATTTTTGCGCGGGCATCGGCGTCGTATCGACCGGTCACTGCCATCCCGCAGTCGTCAGGGCAATGGCCGACCAATCGGCAAAGCTGCTCCACATGTCGGGAACTGATTTCTACTATCCGAATCAGGCCAATCTTGCCGAGAAGCTGGCTGAGATCGTACCCGGTGCGAAAAACAAGAAGGTATTCTTCTGCAATTCAGGTGCCGAAGCGGTTGAGTGCGCCATGAAACTGGCGCGGTATCACAAGAGGCGCGCGCGGTACATCGCGTTCACCGGAGCGTTCCACGGCCGCACGTTCGGCGCTCTGTCGCTCACCGCTTCGAAAGTGACCCAGCGCCGCTACTTTGCGCCGCTTCTCTCCGGCGTGACCCACGTTGCTTACGCGTACTGTTACCGCTGTCCGTTAAATCTGCGATATCCGGCGTGCGATGTGGCCTGCGTCAAGTACATAGATGATGTGCTGCTCAAGAAAGTCGTGCCGCCCGAAGAGGTCGCCGCGCTGTTCGTCGAGCCGATCCAGGGCGAGGGCGGCTACATCGTGCCGCCGCCGGGCTTCATGCCGACACTCAGGGCGCTGTGTGACAAGTACGAGATATTGCTGGTCGATGATGAGGTCCAGTCGGGCATGGGCCGGACCGGCAAGATGTTCGCGATCGAGCACTTCAGTACCAAGGCAGACATCTACTGCATTGCAAAAGGCGTTGCCTCCGGGATGCCGCTGGGCGCCTGCGTATCAAAGGCCGGGATCATGGATTGGGAACCGGGTTCGCACGGGTCAACGTTCGCCGGCAATCCGGTCAGTTGTGCCGCCGCCCTGAAAACGATCGAATTGCTGGAAGGAGGACTGATCGAAAATGCGGCCCGGCTTGGCGCAATCGCGCTCGACCGCCTCAGCGATCTGAAGAATCAGTATGAATTCATCGGCGACGTGCGCGGCAAGGGTCTGATGATCGGCCTGGAATTGGTCAGCGATGGTGTGAAGAAAGAACCGGTCAAAGACCGCCGCAATGCGGTTGTCTTTGAAGCTTTCAAGAATGGTTTGTTACTGCTCGGCGCCGGTGAATCGACGGTCCGATTCATTCCGCCGCTCGTTATCGGCGAGAACGAACTGCACACGGGCCTTGAAATATTTGAAAAGGCGCTGAAAAAGGTCTTTCGGGTCAGCTGATAAGAGAAGGATCCTGCCGCTTCACTGCATCGAGATGCCGATCCAGGTTATGGCCGTATCACTGTTCTCGAAGTACTCGTCGACGGCGACAAAGCGGAGCACCACCTTGGCCGTTTGCCCGCTGCTCAGATGGGTGCGCACCGGACCAAGCGGCACGGGTATGTTTTCCAGGATGAAGGTGTCGACGACTCCTGCCGTGACGATCCCCTGGATCTTACCGTAGATCGCAAGGGGCGCGGTTGGTCCGGAGAAGAGAACAGACGCATTGTCATAATATTCGAGCGTGAATTCCGTAAGATAGCTGTCAAATGAGTTCTTCGGTACAAAGTGAATCTCCTGGATCATCGCGGCGTAGGTTGAATCGCCCGCACATGTCAGACAGGCCACGGGGTTTATGTAGGTTATTTCGATATCGGGCTTCAGCTCCAGCGCTTCCTTTGTGTAGTTGCAGGCCAAGAAAATCGTCACCGCCAGAATAAGTATCGAGAACTTCTTCATCATTCCTCCTTGTTTGTTTTGTAAATTCTATTCGATATTTTATATTTGTCAAGGGTTATTTCTGTCGATGGACTACTGCTGCTTCAGTTGTTCCCGGCCGTAGGCATAACCCCGTTCAAAACCTTTCATGTTCAGCGCGAGCGCGCGGTCCGGAACCGAGCCCGGAATTGCCTTTTTCATTGCTTCGTAACTCACGACATTGGTGACGGCCGTGAAGAACCCGAGCATGACGAGATTGGCGATGATCCGGTTGCCCAGCTCCTCGGCAAAACGGGTGGCCGGTATCTTGAATATCCTTATCTGCGCCCGCAGTACAGGCGAGACCAGATCCTCATCGATGACCAGCGTGCCGTCTTCCTGCAACTCAGGTTCGTATTTTTCATATGCTTCACGCGACATCGAGACGAGGATGTGGGGCTGTGTGATGTACGGATAGAGGATCTTCTCTTCGCTGACCACGAGTTGCGAGCTGCAGGCGCTGCCCCGGGCCTCAGGGCCAAAACTCTGGGTCATCGTGGCATACTTGTTGTCGTAGATCGAACACGCCCGGCCGACGATGAAGCCGGAGCGGATTATCCCCTGTCCGCCCAAACCGGAAAATCTGATCTCATGCATTTACCCCCTCCTTCTCGTCTGATCTTGGCCCGGCCGGTACCCCGTACGGCGTATAGCGGTCGCCGAACACGGCGCTGAAACGCTGATTCATTGCATCGATGAAGGTTGGCCGTTCGCGGTCGATGAACTTGCCGACGATGATCGGTTTTTGAAAATCAATTTTGAGATCTCTGGGGTCCGCGTTGTGCCGGGTTATGCTCTGCTCGTGATAGTATTTCATGATATCGAGACCAGAACCGAGGCGGTTCCATCTCGCATAGAGCGTGGAGCAAGGCGCGATGACTTCAATGAATGAGAACCCCCGCTTGTTGAACGCATCGACAATGGAATCGGTCAGCCGTCTGATGTGTAATGCGGTCCAGCGCGCCACATATGATGCACCGCAGGACTCCATCAGAAGCGGAAGATTGAACGGCGGCTCGAAATTGCCATAAGGACTCGTTGAACAGCGCGCGGTTTCGGGTGTCGTGGCGCCGACCTGTCCGCCGGTCATGCCGTAGATGAAGTTGTTCACGCAGATCACGACGATATCCATGTTGCGCCGCGCGGCGTGTATCAAATGGTTGCCGCCGATCGCCACGAGATCACCATCGCCGGAGAAAACAACGACCTTGAGGTCAGGGTTGGCGAGTTTGAGCCCGGTGGCGAAGGGTATTGCACGGCCGTGGGTCGTGTGGAAGGAGTCGAGTTTCATGTAGCCGGCAACCCGGCCCGTACATCCAATACCGGAGACGATCGACACTTTGTCGAGGTCGGGTTTTGCTTTTTCCAGTGCACTGACAAAGGCGGTAACCGCTGTTCCAATACCGCATGCCGGGCACCAAATATGAGGAATACGATCCATGCGGAGCAGGTGCTCCATCGGATGGTATTCTATGTTTTCTTTCTTGATCTCGGATACGTCAACCGGATTCATTGTAGCGCCTCCTTGATTTTTGCCAGGATGTCCTGAGGGTCGTGCACCCATCCGCCGCCATGCGGGACGAGGAGGGTCTTGCACTTGCCGTGTGCACAGCGCTCGACCTCGAGGGCGATCTGACCGTAGTTCATCTCGACCGTGATGAGGGCTTTGGTCTTTGCGGCGAGCTCTGCGATCTTCTTCTCCGGGAACGGCCAGACGACGATCAATCTGATGAAACCGACCTTGACGCCCTGTTTCCGGGCGAGATCGATCGCCCGGGAGGCGACGCGCGAGCTTATGCCGTAGGAGACTATTACCACATCGGCATTGTCCGTATTCTCTTCTTCATAGCGGTAGATCTCGTCGGCGTTGTTCTTGATTTTCTCCACGAGCCTTCGGACCAGGACCTCCTGGCATTGCCAGCTCATGACCGGATAACCGCGTTCATCATGGGTCAACCCGGTCACGTGAAAGCGGTAGCCGTCGCCGGCTTTGACCATGGGCGGTATCATGTCCTTGTCGGGTTTGAAGGGGAGGTACTTGCTCTTGTCACCATGGTAGTACTTCCGTTCCACCAGATCGATCTCCTCGGCCTGGGGAATGATAACCCGCTCGGTCATGTGACCGACGCACTCGTCGGTCATCAGCAGTACGGGTATCCGGTATTTTTCCGATAGGTTGAAACAGTCGATCGTGAAATCAAAACACTCCTGCGGTGAATTCGGCGCGAGCGCGATTATTTCGTAGTCGCCGTGTGAACCCCAGCGTGCCTGCATCATATCCGCCTGTCCCGGCAGCGTGGGCAGACCGGTCGAGGGACCGCCACGCTGGACATTAACGAGGACGCATGGCGTTTCGAGCATGACCGCCAGACCGATGTGTTCCTGCATGAGCGAAAAGCCCGGTCCGGACGTGACCGTCATCGATTTCTTGCCGGTCCATGCCGCGCCGATGATCGCAATGGAGGAAGCCAGTTCATCCTCCATCTGGATGAAAACTCCGCCGCACTCGGGAAAGCGTGCGGCGATTCGCTCGGCAACTTCGGTTGATGGCGTAATGGGATATCCAGCGAAGAACCTGCAGCCGGCCGCCAGCGCACCTTCAGCGCACGCATGATCGCCGTCGAGGTAGTGGGCGCCGGTCAGGACGCCTCTTGGATCTGCCTTCATCTTTCTCCTCTCTCCATCGGCTCAGAATACGTCGATCATTCTTGCCAGAGCTGCCTTGCCGCGGTAATCGGGCAGCAGGATCGGCGCTCGGCGCGTCGGCTTCACGCCAGCCTCTTTCAGCGACTGCACGTAGATTTTCAGGTGATCGAAGGTTAGTTTTGCCGAATTCTTCTTGTTGCCGGATTTCACGTACTCCGCCGTATCGATCCCCGAGCGCCGGCCAAAGACCAGGCAGTCGAGCGTCGAATTCCCCATCAACCGGTTCTTGCCGTGGACGCCGCCGGATACCTCGCCGGCGACCCAGAGTCCTTCAATGTTCGTCTTGCCCCATGGATCGGTTTCAATCCCCCCGTTCTGGTAGTGGAGCGTGGGGAAGACCAGGACCGGATCCTTGCTCATGTCAATCTCGTAGCGGGTGTACATCCGCATCATGCCCGGGAATTCCTTCTCGATGAAGCCGCGGCCGTTCTTGAGGTCGATGAGCGGCGTATCGAGCCAGACGCCTCTCAGTCCGGTCGGCGTCACGATGCCTTTATCGCGCACGTAGCACTCTCTTATGAACGAAGCAGCTTCAACGTCCCTTGGTTCGAGCGCATAGACGAATGCTTCACCATCGCAGTTGACTGGCTGGGCACCGCTGCCCCGCAGTTTTTCGGTCAGCAGATGCCCCACGATCTGGAGCGGGTATGCCGCGCCGGTCGGATGATACTGCACCGCGTCAATATCGCGGAGCCGGGCGCCGACACGATAAGCGAGCACGACGCCGTCAAAGGTCGCGCCGTAGTGATTCGTGGTCGGGAATCCCCGTATGTGCAGGCGTCCGTAGCCGCCCGTGGCGATGATCGTTGCCTGCGCCTTTACGATCTTATACTCGCCGGTTTCGAGATTCCACAGCAGGGCGCCGGTCACGCGTTTCGCGTCGGTCAGCAATTCAATGACCGGATAATGCTCAAGATAGGATATCTCGCGGCTGCGGAATTCGTCGCGGAGCACGCGGAATTCCTCGAGCCCGGTATAGTCACGGCATGAATGCATGCGCCTTCTGGATATGCCGCCGGCCAGTTTTTCGACCAGGTCGCCGTTCGCTTCACGGTCGAATATCGCGCCGAGTTCGCAGAGCCACTTGATGACCAGCGGTGCGTCTTCGACGAGGGCGCGCACCACGTCTGGTTTGTTGGCGAAGTGCCCGCCGCCGATCGTATCCAGAAAATGGAGGTCCGGTGAGTCGACTTCCCGGTCGGCCGCCTGGGTTCCTCCTTCAGCCATGATCGAATTGGCGTCGCCGTGCCTCAGTTTGTTCGTGAGCAGAATGTCCTGGGGTTTTATCCCCTTGTCGTTTGCCCAGAGCGCGGCCGAAGTGCCGGCCAGTCCGCCGCCGATGATCAGGATCTTCGTTTCGTAGTCGACACGGGAAAGATCGATGTCGCCGGCGTCGACCAGGGGATAGGCCTCGAGCAGGTCCACTACCTCGTTGGAGCCTCGTTCGCCCTTGTTCGGGCCAACCAAAATTTCGCGTTTGCCGCCCGGTGCAAAATCAGGATGGATCTTCAATACCTCATCCCGTTCCTTCATGCTCATCGCGGCCGGCGTGTAGCCAAGGCGTTTTTCCCTTGTCTTTTCGACCTTTTCGATTATCTTCCTCATGTATTCAGGGTAGCCACCAATATATTTAATTTCTGCCATTTTAGTCCTTTATTGCTCTGGTTCTATATCGCGCCCAACATACTGCTTCCTGAGTTCATCATTAGAAAAGGCGATCACTGTGTCGAGTGCCTTTGCATATCGGCCCTTTTCGATCTCTTCGACCCGCTTTTTCAGATGCTCGGGTACACCAAGGCCGTAGTAGCCGTACAGCCGGCGGCCCAATTGTGCGACGTGATACTGCACGATCTCGGATGGACAGCGCAGCGCGCACAGCCCGCACTGGATGCAATCGAACGAATCGGTTGCCAGCAGCTCAAAATCCCCCCGCAGCGCGGCCTGAACATAGTCCATTACTTCCAGATCCTGCGGACATGCTTTGGTACAGGTGTTGCAGGACACGCACCGTGCGACTTCCGGGTAATATTTGATCAGGACCGATGCCGAATACGGTTCCTTGGTCAGGTCGTAACTGGCTTTTTCCGCGGGCGTGAACGGTATCTGAGCGAGATGCATGCCGTCTTCGGCCCGGGTGCCGCAGGCCATACCGGTCTGCAGCTTGTATTCCCCTTTTTTCCGGAAGACGGTCGCGCAGGCTCCGCAGAAACCCTGCCGGCAGCCGACCCCGCGCACGAACTTGTACCCGGCATATTCCATGGCCGCGAGGATCGTGAGGTCGGCCGGTACCTTGTATGCCCGGCCCATGATACTAATCGTTATCCAATCCTTGATGTCCTTGGCGTCAATACCCGAGGTCGCAGATCTGTTCGCTTCGGCGATTATATCCATGACCGGGTTCTTGATTTCTTCCATGATGATCTCCTGGTTATTTATCCAACAGACTATGTTTCTTCAGCAAAGGCACCGGATCAACGTAATTCTGGTCGAAACGGAGGACCCCCTGGTCCACGCCAAAAGCGAGTGCCATCAACTGGGTTATGTAGAAAACCGGCATATGCTCAAAATCAGGATGTTTCTCGGCGACTTCCTTCTGACGGTTGTCAAGATTGAATGCACACAACGGGCAGGTCGTTGCGATCGCTTCGGCACCCGATTTCCTGGCGTGGCCGAGGATATCGTACGCGAGCCCGGCCACGGCGTCTTTGTCGTGGACCGTCTGGTAACTGCCGCAACATACCTTGTTGTAGGGCGTCACGACGACATCGGTGCCGAGGGCACGCAAGACCTCGCCGAGGACCGTCGGCGCCTCAGGATCGTCGATGCTCGCTTCTTTGGGCCGGAGGATCATGCAGCCGTAGTAGGGCGCGACCTTCAGCCCGGCGAGGTCTTTCTTCACCGCGCGCTTAACCTTACCCATGCCGATCTCGCGCAGCAATTCAAGGAAATGGATGACCCGCACATTTCCCTGGTAATCCTCTTCCCGGTACATGAGGTCATTGATCTTCTTTATGTCCTCAGCGTTCTGCCGGACGCGGAGATTGGCACGCTTCATGGTGTTATAGCACATTGAGCACAGCGTTACCATGCGGTTCTCGCCATCGACGAGACCCTGCCGGTTCATTTCCTGGACCCGGATCAGGTTCCTGATCGAGGCGACGTGGTGGATCAGATCATCGGCGGCGAGCGAGAACACGGTACCGCAGCAATTCCACCGGGGCAGTTCAACGAGCTCAATGCCCAGGGCGCGGGCGGCAGCGACCGCCGAGCTCTCGAAGTTCTGGGCGGTCGTCTTCAAGGTGCAACCCGGGAAATAGGGTATCCTCAAGCCGGTCAGGGTGAACGCGAAATCTTTTGCATCACTCATCTGGCCTCCTAACTGGTGAACTTCCGGCAGGCGCTAACCATTGCGATCTGCGGCAGTTTTTCCAGTTCTTCCTTTGGTATTGCCCTGATATCGATGCGGTCGATTGCCTGCCTGAGGATGATCTGGCGCATCGCTTCGGCGACCTTGGAGACATCGAGGCCGCGCGGGCACCTCACCGTGCACGTGAAGCAGGAGGCACACACCCATATCGTTCTTGAATCGAGAACGTCGCTAACACCGAGCTGGGCGAGTCTCATCAGTTGCGAAGGTGTAATATCCATTTCGCCGACCATGGGGCAACCGCCCGAACATGTCCCGCATTGGTCGCACATCGTGACGATCTCGCCGCTCAACTCAATGATCTTGCGCATAAACTCTTCGTTTTCGGAAGAGATAATCATTTTCTTGACCATCATATCCTCCCGAGAGCCATCATGTTCTGATCTTTAAAGGACCAAGCGCCGTGATCTCGTCGATGAATTCGTTCACCACTTTCTGGAATTTTCCGCCCTCATTCGCCGATATCCATTCGAGGCGCACGCGCTTCGGCTCGATCCCCAGTTCGTCCAGCAGGTTCCTGAGCAGGGCTATCCTGCGCTGCGTTTTGTAATTGCCGTTGACGTAGTGGCAGTCTCCGGGATGGCATCCGGCAATGAGAACGCCCCAGGCGCCTTTCTTGAGCGATTCCAGGATCAGTTCGGGATCGATCCGGCTCGAGCACATCGTCCTTATGATCCGGAAGTGGGGTTTCACCTGGAGGCGTGCCGTTCCGGCCGCATCGGCACCGGCATACGAGCACCAGTTGCAGCAGAATGCTATTATCTTCGGATCCGAATTGTCTTTCATGATTCCTCCTGACCGAGCGCGGCCGTGATCATTGCCCGTAACTGGTGAGTCCTGAACCAATGCTGTTGCGATGCGCCTGAAGGACAGGCCGCCGAACAGGAACCGCAACCCTGGCATAGTATCTCATTGACCTTTGCCACTCGCTTATCCGCGCGCATTTCCGTCTTTATCGCATCGTACGGGCAGACGCTGACGCAGGTGCCGCAACCGCAGCAGAGGTCTTCGTCGACGATCGCGGTTATCGGGTCGACTTCGTACTCGCCCTTGTTCATAAGCCTTATCGCCCGTGCCGCGGCGGCACTTGCCTGGGCAACTGTGTCCGGAATGTCCTTGGGACCCTGCGCGCAGCCGCAAATGAAAACGCCGTCGGTCAGGGTATCGACCGGACGGAATTTCGGATGCGCTTCCTGTAGGAACCCGCCCGGGCTCTTTATCAAGTGCAACTGATCGGCGATCTTCTTCGTGCCCTCGCCCGGCTGCATCCCGACCGACAGAACGACGAGGTCGAATTCGGATTCGATTATCTGGCGGCTCAACGTATCCTCGGCCTTGAGCAGGACCTTCTTGGTCACCGGATCCTCGAAAAGTTCAGCGACGCGTCCGCGCACGAACTTGACACCCGTGTTCGCGGCCCGTTTGTAGTACTCTTCGAATCCCTTGCCGTAGGCGCGGAGGTCGGTGTAGAATACATACACGTCCCGCTTCGGGTCGGCCCGCTTCATGAGCTGGGAAAGCTTTGTAGCATACATGCAGCAAATACGCGAGCAGTACTCGTTACCGGCCTGCTCATCCCTCGAGCCGACGCACTGAATGAAGGCGATGCGTTTGCCGATATCCCTTATCGGGCTGCCCTCGGCTTCATGTACGATCATCCGCTCCATGTCCAGCGCCGTGATGATATTCTCGGCCGGACCGAAATTGTAGACTTTCTTCTCTCGCGCGTCGAAGATATCATAACCGGTGGCGACGATTATCGTGTCGACCGTGAAGTGCAGCCGCTGCGGCTTCTCGTCATAGTTGATCGCCCCTGGCTCGCAGGCGTCGAAGCATTTGGTGCAGGCAAGGGGGAAAAGCCCCAGACACGATTTGTCGTCGAGGATATAAGCATGGGGCACGGCGATCGGATTGGCGATGTAGATCGCTTTTCGCGAGGTGAGTCCTTCGTCGTGCTCGTTCGGTACCACGACCGGACAGACATCCGTGCAATCGTTGCATGCCGTGCACTTGTCGATATCCACGTACCTCGGTCTCTTGAGCACCGTAATGTCATAATTGCCGAGATAACCTTTGACTTCTTCGATCTCGGCGTTGGTCATCAATTCAATATTGGAATTTGCCGGTACATCGGCCATCTTGGGCGAAAGAATACAGGCGGCGCAGTCCTCGGTCGGAAACGTGCGCGCAAGTTTGACCATCTTACCGCCGATCGACGCTTCCTTTTCCACCAGGTAGACCTTGAATTCCGCATCGCCGAGGTCGAGGGCGGCCTGGATCCCGGCAATACCCGCGCCGACCACCAGGACACGCTTGCCGATCGGTGAGGTCTTCCTGGCTAGGGGTTCGTCCAGGCGCACCTTGGCGATTGCCATGTGTATGATATCCTTTGCTTTTTGCGTCGCCATCTCGGGCAGCGAGTAGTGCGGCCAGGAACACTGTTCGCGGATGTTCGCCATCTCCATGACATAAGGGTTCAATCCCGCCTTGTCAACGGTTGCCATGAAGGTCTTGCCGTGGAATTGCGGCGAACAGGCAGCGACGACGACCTTATCCAGTCCCTGAACCTTGATGTCCTCAATGACCATGTTACGTCCCACATCAGAACAGACATGCGCATGGTCCTTGACCATCACAACGTCACCCTGTTTTTCGGCAAAAGCCATGACTTCTTTGATGTTGACGACTTCTGAGATATTGCCGCCGCAGTGACAGACGTACACGCCGATCTTCATCGCTGTCTCCTTTTGTATGTCGGTCTATCAGGGAACGCCCGATCCTCAATGTCGGTCATAAACTGCTCTCCTTAGATTCATTGAACAGGCCGTCAGGAAGCGAACCGCGCAGGGAGCCGGTCGCCGGTATCTAACGGGTTAAGAGTTATATGTGATTTCATGTATGGAGCAGAAAGTATTATTATATTTGAATCTGATTCCATGTCAACGACAATTGACACTGCTCTGGCATATCCGATGCCGTCCGATCTTCCTGTAATAAACGGTTGGAATGCGTGCTGGGGTACCCCGGCAAACTAACTGACAGAAGACCTCTATTTCCTGCTGGCAACGACGTTTTCCGGTATTTCTTCCCTGAGGACAACATAGATCGCGAATTCAGGGCAGAGCATTTCACATAAGTGGCATTCGACGCATGCATCGTCATTTACGACGGCCGGTGGATGATAGCCTTTAGTGTTGAATTCCTCGGAAAGTTCCAGAACGTCTCTCGGGCAGTACTCGACGCAGAACCCGCAGCCCTTGCAGCGCTCTTTGATGATATGGATATCACCATGGGCCACTTTTATTTTGTCGCTATCCAGCGGTTTTCTCCAATGGGTCATATTGTCTCCTTGGAGACTATTATAAGGATAATACAGACGCTGTCAATATTGACGAAGAGGATGGATGCAATATAATGGAACTTATGAGGAAATTGCTGTTCATCCCAGTGGCGCTCATCGTGCTCCTCGTCTTGATCTTCATTCTGGCCGCCACGCCGCCAGTCCTCGGTTACGTGAAACAGCGGATCGCGCGGGCCGTCGGGGATGGTGTGGGAATGCCGCTCGCGATCGGCCGCTTGAGCGGAAACTTCTTCTATTCCCTGCGCGCCGAGGACGTAGAATCCCCTGACCTGGGACGGATCGAAGAGATGAGGATCTCCTACAATCCGCTTGGGCTGCTCAGCCGGCGCGTCGACATCAAACACCTGCACCTCCGGTCCATCAGCCTTGATATCGACCGGCTCATCGAGGTCCTCTCGGACCAGCCGGTGACAACGCAAAACGAAAAAACGGAATCGCCGGTTTTTCAGGTCGCGATCCACGATTTCTTGATCACTGATGGCCGGCTGAAAAAACAAATCGGCAAAACAGAGATCATCGCCGGTCTGCACGCACGCGGCCGCATGGCAAACGAAATTCTGACCATCGATACCCTCTGGCTCAGGACCGGAGGTTCAGTGGTCTCGGTCAGCGGGCTCCTGCCCCTGCACGGACGTACCGGTCTCGATCTATCGTATGATCTCCGGCTGGCGCTCGCGGACATGGAAGTGCCCGGCTTGCAGGGTGGCGTGCAGTCCCGGGGCACGGTTTCGGGCCCGTATTCCTCGATCCGGGTCACGGCCAATGTCTTCGCTGATGCCTGGTTCGGTGAGAATCGGGTGGCCGGTTCGGCAGACCTCGACTGGCACGTGCCTCACCTTGACCGTCTGGATATTCGTGCCGGCGTGCAGGTCGTGACCAAACCCCTGGTAAGGGGATCTCCCACGCGCGATTCATGGGATGTGGAGTTGAACCTAAAGCGGTCGAAGCTTATGGCCCGCGTCGCCACCGGCTACGGGGCGGCACGTTTGGCCGGCGTGTTGACCGGATGCATTGCGCGACCTCATTTCGAGGGCTCGGTCCATGGACAGTTCGATCATGGAGGTTTCAATCCATCCTTCGAAGGCCGGGTGGGCTTTCAGGATGATGTCCTGTGGCTGAAGCGAATGAAGATCGCCAGCGCCGCGGTTATCGCAGATCTGGGGTTTCGTTTGGACACCAGATCGAGGGAGATACTGGACGGCCGAGTGGGTGTATTATGCAGTGACTTGAGCGTCGCGAACTGCTTCATCAGCGAAGCTGAAAACATTTCCGGGTAGCTCCGTTTCGATATGGATTTCCGCGGTCCACTCGAAGCCCCAACCGCAGAAGCCACGCTGAAATTGTCGGATGTCGCGTTGTACGACGAGCTCATCAACGATATTGAATTCGTCATGTCATTGGCAAGCGGCATGTTCTTCCTTCACCAAGGTAAGATCGAAAGCAGACGAGGCCGGATCGATATCTCGGGCCGCTATGATCCGGGGTCGGACGAGTTCACCGCCGCCCTGGCCGCAGAAAAGATTGTCTTCAGATCGCCTGAGGTATTCGGAATGGATACGGTCCGCGCCAGCGCAGCGGTGGGTATGGACATGGTGTTCTCCGGAAATCTTCGAAACCCGCAAGGCGCCGGCACGGTCGTCATCGAGAGCCTGGTCTACGACACATTTGAATTGGGCGACTACCATTTTGACATCTCCCTTGCGGATACGACGCTGGCCGTGTCACTTGCCAATAGCCAGCAGAGCATGTTGATCGATGCAGAGATTAACCTGCACGGGGATATGCCCTTCACGGCCAAGCTGAAAGCCGAACATTTCATGCTCGAAGACCATTTGACGATCGCCCGGGGTTACATAACCGCAGACCTCGTGGTCCAGGGCGATTTCGTTCAGCCGGAGAATCTCAGTGCGCTGCTGCGTATCGATACCGCCCGGATCACGATTGAACAAAGGTTACTCGAGAACATTGGTCCGGTCAAGGCCCGGCTTGAACAGGGCGTCGTGACCATCGAGACCTGTGAACTGGCGATCGCCGGGCAACCTTTGCGGGTTGAGGGACGGATCCCGCTGGATCACCAGCGTGGCGCCATCGACCTCTACGCGGCAACGCCATCGATCGAATTGTCGGATATCGCAAGTTTTCTGCCGGCACATCCGGCACTCAGCGGTACGATGCAGCTCGAATTGCGCGTTCAGGGTATGGCCGGTGCTCCTGAAATCGACGGCCGCTTGACACTGGTGGATGGACGGTATGAGGACTCCCATGTGCTGGCCGATTCAGTCATCTGCCGGCTGGGGATGAGCAGCAATGTCATCAGGATCGACGAGTTGGCCGGCCGGATCAACCGCGGCCGGTTCCGGGTAAACGGTTCGGCCGGTCTGGCGCCGGGACGGCTCGACACGGTATTCCTAGATATCGTTGTGAACAAAGCCACGTACGCCAACAAGGAATTTGGCCGGGCGACCGTAAGCGCGGACGTTCAGGTTACGGGCCGCCAGGATTCGTTGCGGGTTGCCGGCGAGATCGTGGTTGACGAGGGGGTGTATGATGCGCCGATCCGGCTGCAATCAATCATCGGATTGCTCACCGCTGCGAACCGCCCAGAACCACAACAGCCGGAGATCATGAGACGGATCTACTGCGACATCGGCATCTCGGTGCCCGACCGTTTTGAGATCGCCAACAACGTCGCCGACCTCGCGGCCCGAGCGGACCTGCAGGTGAAGGGTTATCTGGCGCGCTTGAATGTCTACGGCACGGTCATGGCGGTCGGTCCGGGTACGGTCCAGTATCTCGGCAGGAAATTCCAGATCGTCAACGGTGTCATTCAGTTTGACGATCCGTACCGGATCGACCCGGTGATCGATCTTGCGGCTGTGACTTCGGTCGCCACGGCTGAAGGGTCCATAGACATATACCTGCTCCTGACCGGTACGACCACAACCTGGCAGCTTGTGTTGAGCTCCAACCCGCCGCTCCCGGAGCAGGATATTGTCAGCCTCCTTTTGATCGGGCGGCGCCGGCCCGGCGAGGCAGGCACCATGGTCGGCGATATCAACCTCAAAGGCAGGGCCAGGGACTATGCGCTCGACGCGATACGTCAGGGGATCGAGAAGTCAACGCAGGATCTCTTAGGGTTGGACAAATTCACGCTGACCGGCAACCTGGGCGAGCCGATGACCATGCGCATCGGCGTCGAAAAGAGCATCGTGAAAGGTTTCACGCTACTCTACAATACGGGAGTTGAATCCTGGGAACTGTATCAAATAGGCGCGAGTTATGATCTCACCGACCATATATCGATCTTCACGCTGCACGATCAGGAAAACCTCAATACTAGTATCGACCTCAATTTCCGCTTCAAGCTAAGATGATCGTCCTACTGTTGTTCCTGGCTGGTGCCGACGAGTTCCGGTTCCGTGTCGCGTCCATTGAGGTCGAGGGCAATGAATATTTCAAATCATCCGCCATAACGCGCGTGATGCTTACCAGAACCAGGAACATCCTGCGCAAGGGGATCTTTAATGAACAGATATTCATGGGCGATGTCGAGGCGATCCGGAATCTGTACGCTTATGACGGGTTTCTCGACATAGAAGTGGATTATGAGCTGCATTATGACAGTACGGCCGGTCAGGTCGATATTTTGTTGAACATCGCCGAGGGCGGGCAGTATCTCGTGGACCGGGTTGACTATCGGGGGAACACCGTTATCGATGCTGAATCCCTGGACCAGCAAGTAACTATCAAGCCCGGCCAGATCTTTGATCCGCGCAAGGTCGACGTGGACAATTATGTAATCAGATACCGGTATGATGACCTCGGTTATGCCGATGTTCGGGTCATGTCCGGGTACCACGCCGGCGAATATCGCATTCAAGTCGTCCACCAGATCGATGAGGGCAAGAAGCAGTATGTGGGTCGGGTAGAGATCACCGGCCTGGAGCGGACGCGCGAATCGGTCGTGGCCCGCGAATTGAAGATCATCCAGGGCGAGCTGTTCCGGTACGCGCGCGTCCTCGAGAGTCGGCGGAGACTTTTCCGGCTCGGCGTGTTCGCCGCGATCAGGACCCGGGTCGAGGATTCCGGGATTGCGAACCGCAAGGATATCCGTTTCATCCTGACCGAGCGTGAACGCGCCGCCCTTGACTGCCGCATCGGCTACGGAACGCGCGACCGGTTGAGACTCGGCGCTGGCGTCACGCACTACAACATGTTCGGCCGGGCCTGGCAGGGGAGCGTCGACGGCAAAGTGAGTTTTGCCGAGCAGCGTCTGATCTCGCAGGTGACCTTCCCGCGGTCGATCCTGATGCCGGGCGACTTCGGTTTCGGGGTTTTCGCCAAGCGGCTCGACGAGATCGGCTACCAGACACGATCCCTCGGCGGCAACGTAACAACGCGCTTTGAGCTGAAGAACCACGAGCTGTCCGCGAAATACGAACTGGAGCGGATCCGTACGTACTACGCGACCGGCGACAGCAGCCGGACCGACCTGCTGCACCGGATTTACCTGGGTTGGCTGAATGACCACCGGGATGACCCGTTCTACACAACGCGCGGTCACTACTTCGGCGCGAACCTCGAGGTCAGCGGCATCATTCTGCCGTCGGACGTCGACTACCTGCGGCCCGTGGTGCAGTACCGTTTCTACCGGCCCGCGGCCGGACTCGTCTTCGGCGCCGCGGTCAAGGCCGGCCTGGCCGTGCCGGTCGCTTCGACCGTGGAGATCCCGATCTACAAACGCTTCTACTGCGGCGGCGCTTCGTCGGTCCGCGGCTACGCGGAACGGGCGATCGGCCCGGTTGATGTGAACGGCAATCCCGTGGGCGGCCAGGTGCTGGGCGAATGCTCGTTCGAGATGCGGTTCCCGATCTACCGAGTCCTGGCCGGCGTCATCTTCCTGGACGGCGGCAACATCTGGCCCGAACCCCATGAAGTTGATCCGTCTTTGCGCTGGGGTATCGGCGCCGGGTTGCGCTTGAAGACCTTTCTGGGGAGCATCCGGCTCGACTACGGGTTCAAGATCGGCCGCGCAGAAGACGAGGGGGCCGGCGCGCTGCACTTCGCCATCGGTGAAGCGTTCTGATCCCGCACGATACACGGGCACGGACCCGGCTATTACTTGACAATCGCTCGAAAGTGAATATGATAGACCGTACATAAACGGGCGGAATAATGAAATGGCTGATGCGTTACGTGCAGCGCCGGCAACGAGGAGGTTGTTATCGGAATTCACACCATACTCCATGGAGACAACACCCATCCCTTCGATAAATTCATAAAATCAGATTCAATTTTCAGCGCGTGGTGTCCGGGCTGCGGAATCGGCGTCACCGTCAACAGTTTCCTTCAGGCCGTTGCCAGAGCAAAGATCGATCCGCAGAGCCTGTACCTGGTCAGCGGCCTGGGATGCACAGGCCGGATAACGGACGCGATGGAGTTGAACGGCGCGCAGGCGGTCGAATCGTTTCCTGTAGAACACGCATTACGCGCGGCCGAGCATGCGCCGGGCAAACGCGTTGTCGTGTTCGTCAATGACGCTGACCTCCTGGTCCATGGAGCAGACCGGTTCATCGAGACGGCGCGCACCAGACCGGATATGCTGGTCGTTTACGTCAACACCATGGTCTATCCGGTTGTGCACTCACCGACCGTCCCTGCACCGCCTGATCGGACGGCCGCTTACGGGAGCGGGGAAATACCATTCAATATTCCTTGTCTGGCCGCGTCATGCGGTGCGTACTACATTGCACGCTGGACCTCGCTCCACACGAGACGCCTGGCATTTTCGATCGTCGAGGCGCTGAGCGACAAGAGATTCTCGGTCATTGAAGTGATCGCGCCGTGTCTCATGTACTATGCGAAGTATCTACCGATCAAGACATCGATCGACCGGCCGAAACACATGGCGCGTGTCGTGCTGGATCACGGGGCGCCGGTCAACGATCTCGATCTGAGGAGGAACAGCAGTATTGTCGTCGGGATATTCAGACAGCACGATCACGGAAACAGGAGTGTGCATGAAGATGCACCCGGTCGATGAACTCCTTCATGACCACCGGCTGGCCTCGGCATGGTGCGCCGGGTGCGGTATCGGTACGGTCGTGGGCGCGTTTCTCGCGGCAGTGACCGAATCCGGGATCGGCTCCGATCTTATCAGGTTGGTCAGCGGTATCGGCTGTACCGAGCGGGCCGCCGGCTGCGTTAATCTAAGGACGTGCCGTGCCGGCCGCCAATGCATCCTCGATCATGCGGCAGACCTTAAACTCGCAGACCCGGGCTCCCACGTTATCGCGTTAATGAACAACGCCGACCTCCTGGTGTCCGGAGCAAGGGACCTGGATCGCGCGGTGAGGCGCGGCGCCCGCCTCCTGGTAATACACATCAACAATGTCATCTATGTGTCCACGAGACACGGGCTGGTGGCTAACACGCCTTACACCCGGCCCTCCTGGGACCGCAGGTTCGAAATACCCTACAACATTCCGGACATGGCCGTTGCCTATGGTGCGAGTTATGTGGCACGCTGGACCCAGTTGCACGCCGGATGGATGAAATATTCGATCATTGAAGCACTATCGAGAGACGGGGTGTCGCTCGTTGAGGTCGTATCACCGTGTCTGGTGTACGATGCGGACAGTGGCGGGATCGGTGAATCCTTTGAGCGGATTCGGATATACAACAGTAACACATCATTCATGAAGGCCGGCGTTTGTCACCGTGACCTCGATATTCGGAATACAGAATCA
Source organism: Caldifarciminota bacterium (assembly GCA_014859085.1). Classification (GTDB taxonomy): domain Bacteria; phylum Hydrothermota; class Tepidihabitantia; order SM23-42; family SM23-42; genus SM23-42. The sequence goes on along the minus strand of JACUUY010000031.1, from coordinate 1,050 downwards.
ATCATAATCGGCAATCTCTTTGACCAGGATGTGTCATGAACGATGCGGCGCGTGCAGAAGTCCATATCATCGTCGATCGATGCAAGGGGTGCGCCATCTGTATCGAGATCTGCCAGGCCGAGGTGCTGGTGAAGTCCCCGGAAGCGAATCCGGCTGGTGTCTTCGTCCCCGTGGTCCGGGATGCGACGGCCTGCACGGGTTGCGGAATATGTGAAATGCTCTGCCCGGATTTTGCCATCTGGGTGAGTTTTCCCGAAACCGAGGAGACGCCGCAATGAGCCACAGGATCGTGCGCAAGGAGAGGATGGCCGGCGATACCTATCTTTTTGAGATCGCAGCGCCGCTCGTTGCCGAGCGGTTCCAGCCCGGTCAATTCGTCATCCTCCGGATCACGGAAAAGGGCGAGCGGATACCGCTGACGATCGCCGGGGCCGAGCCCGGCAAGGGAACCATAATGCTGATCGTCCAGGCATTGGGCAAGACGACCCGGCAGCTGGCATCGCTCGACCCCGGCGAAAGGATCACCGACTGCATCGGACCGCTGGGCAATCCCAGCGAAACAGGTCATTTCGGCCGAGTGGTGTGCATCGGCGGCGGTACGGGCATCGCCTGCATCTTTCCGATAATCAAGGCCCTGGCCAATGCGGGGAACGAGGTCATTTCGATCATCGGCGCGCGCACCGCCCGCCTGCTCTTTCTGGAAGAGGAGATCGGCCGTCTGAGCAAGGAGATGCACATAACGACCGATGACGGCTCGAGGGGCCGGCGCGGTTTTGTCACCGACGCGCTGGCCGAGTTGATCGGCCGTTACGACGGACCGGCCGGCCTGAACCGCGTCGTCGCCATCGGTCCGCCCCTGATGATGCAGGCCGTGGCCGAAGCCACGCGGCCGCACCGGATCAAGACAACCGTGAGTTTGAATACGATCATGGTTGACGGGACGGGCATGTGCGGCGCCTGCCGGGTCTACATTGACGGCGAGATGAAATTCGCGTGCATTGACGGGCCCGAGTTCGACGCGCACCAGGTCAATTTCGGCGATCTGATAAA
>JACUUY010000175.1 GCA_014859085.1 Caldifarciminota bacterium | reverse complement strand
GGTTCGCAATGACAGAGGTAGTTTGGGGTCACCCAAATGGCCGGTTTTCTGTTGACTTTCGGAAGATCTCGGGATATAATCATACGAGGAGGCGACAATGAAAGCAAGCGTTGGGATCAACGGCTTTGGTCGGATCGGCCGGCTGTTCTTCAGGATTGGATACAAGAGCGACAAGTTTGAGATCGCGGCGATAAATGATATTACCGATGCCAGGACACTGGCTTATCTTCTCAAATATGATTCGGTGCACCGCACGTTTGACGCGGATGTCAGCGCAAAGGACGGCGCGATCATCGTTGACGGCAAGGAGTACAAGGTTTTGGCCGAAAAAGACCCGTCGAAACTGCCCTGGAAAGACCTGGGCGTGAGCCATGTGCTGGAATCGACCGGCAGGTTCCGCGAATACGGCAAAGCCGAACTGCACATCAAAGCCGGCGCCAGCCGCGTGGTCATCTCGGCGCCGGGCAAGGGTGAACCAAAGATCCCCGGTTTTGTCGTCGGCGTGAATCATGAGAAGTATGACCCGCAGAAGCACGCGATCTTCTCTAATGCCTCCTGTACTACGAACTGCTTTGCGCCGATGGTCAAGGTGCTCCATGAGAAATTCAAGATCCGCAAGGGTCTCATGACGACGACCCACGCCTACACGAATGACCAGAGCATTCTCGACCAGCCGCACAAGGATCTGCGCCGGGCAAGGGCGGCGGCGGTTTCGATGATACCCACATCGACGGGTGCGGCCAAAGCGATCGTCGAGATATTCCCGGATCTGAAGGGAAAACTCGACGCCGTCGCGATAAGGGTGCCGACACCGGATGTCTCGGTCGTCGATTTCGTGGCCGAACTCGAAAGGGAAACGACCAAGGAAGATATTAATGGCGCATTCAGGCAAGCCGCCAATGGTGTACTTAAAGGGATCCTCCTGTACTGTGAGGAACCGCTCGTGTCTGCTGACTTCATCGGCAATCCCTATTCGGCGATATTCGATGCCGAGTTGACGACGGTCATCGGCAACATGGTTAAGGTATTCGGCTGGTACGACAACGAATACGGTTATGCGCGGCGCACGGTCGACCTGTTTGAATACGTGATCGGGAGAGAGTGATGGCGAAAATGACGGTGAAGGACCTGGACCTGGCGGGGAAGAAGGTGTTCCTGCGCGTTGATTTCAACGTGCCCCTCGATGAGAACCTCAATATCGCGGATGACACCAGGATCAAAGCGGCGCTGCCGACGATCAACCACATAATCGAAAAGGGCGGCATGCTGATCATCGCCAGTCATCTGGGCCGGCCCAAAGGCAAGGTGGATGCGAAGCTGAGCCTTGAGCCGGTGGCGCACCGGCTGGAAATGCTCCTCGACCGTGAGGTACGTTTTGCCCCGGATTGTATCGGCGATGAGGTGAACAGACTTGCCTCTCTTCTCAGGACGGGTGATGTTCTGCTGCTTGAGAACCTGAGGTTTCACGCTGAAGAAACGAAGAACGATGAGCAGTTCGCGCGGGAACTTGCCTCGCTGGCCGACCTTTACGTGAATGATGCCTTTGGCGCGGCGCACCGGGCACACGCTTCGGTTGAAGGGATTGCCCGCAATTTCGAGAACCCGGCAGCCGGACTGCTCATGGAAAAAGAACTCGCATACCTCGACCGCGCCCTCAAGGACCCGCGGCGGCCTTTGGTCGCGATCATCGGTGGGGCAAAGGTGTCGACGAAGATCGGCATTATCAAGAACCTGCTCGCCACGGTGGACCACCTCGTCATCGGCGGCGGTATGTGCTTCACCTTTTACAAGGCCAAGGGGTACGGCATCGGCCGGTCATTGTGCGAGGAGGAATTTCTGCAGGAAGCCGGGTCGGTGCTCGACGATCCGAAGCTCTATCTGCCGGTCGATGTCATGGTCGCCGAAAAGGCCGAGGCCGGCAGTCCGGTGAAAACGGTTGAGGCCAGCGCGATACCGGATGATCTCATGGGCGTTGATATCGGAGCCAGGTCAGTGGCCGCTATCGTCAATTACATAAAGGAAGCAAAGACGATCGTCTGGAACGGCCCGATGGGGATCTTTGAGATCGCGTCCTTTGCCAGGGGGACCGAGTTCATTGCCCGGGCGGTTGCAACGGCAACCAAGGCCGGCGCAATTTCGATCGTGGGCGGCGGGGATACGATCGCCGCGCTGAAGAAGTTCGATCTGGTCGGCGCCGTCAGCCACGCTTCGACCGGCGGCGGCGCGGCGCTTGAATATCTGGAAGGGAAAGAATTGCCCGGGGTGAAGATCCTGAAGGAGAAGTGATGGAACCGATCATTGCCGGAAACTGGAAGATGCACAAAGAACCAGGCGAGTCCAGGTCGTTTGTACAGGAACTCATGGCCCTCGCCGGTGAAATGCGGGACCGGATAACGATCCTGATCCCCGCCTTCACGTCCCTGCCCGCGGTCAGCGAGGTCATCCGGAACACGCGCTTCAAACTCGGCGCTCAGAACATGCACTGGGAACGGAGCGGCGCCTACACCGGCGAGGTCTCGGGGATGTTCCTGAAAGCGCTGGGTTGTGAATATGTCGTGATCGGCCATTCCGAACGGAGGCACATCATGGGTGAGACCGATGAAATGGTGAACCGGAAAATGAAGACCGCGCTCGAGATCGGCCTGATACCGATCATGTGCGTCGGCGAGAAGGAAGCCGAGAGAGATGCCGGGAAGACCGAAGCGGTGATCGAGCGGCAGGTCGAGCAGGGGTTAAAGTCCATCGAGAATGAAGCCCACAAGATCATTCTCGCCTATGAACCGGTCTGGGCGATCGGCACGGGTAAGACCGCGACGCCGGAACAGGCCGCGGCCGCGCACGCCTTCATCCGGTCCCGGCTCAAGAAGCCGTCCACGATCCTTTACGGCGGCAGCGTCAAGCCGGACAACATCGATACGTTGATGAAAGAAAAGGAGATACAGGGCGTGCTCGTGGGCGGCGCCAGCCTCGATGCGGAGAGTTTTGCCCGGATCGTGAAGTTCCAATAAGGCGGGGTTGGATCATAAATTCTGCGCTGCCTCACGCGTATCTTGATGGCCTGTAATCAAGACAAATCCTACCGCATCAGCACGAATTTCTGCATAAACACGTCAGAATGAGTCTGGAGCGATACGAAATAGATGCCGTTCGGCAAGTCGTTTCTGTTCAGATCGATAGAGTGATGTCCCCCGGAGCAATGACCCTGGCAGATACTACTGACTAACCGGCCGCGTATATCATACAGATCGATCTCTACCCACGCTGGATCCGGCAAAGTGAAATCAATGCGTGTCTGACTTCTGGTTATACTGGGTGTCACATGCAGGCGAGCGTGGAGAATGCTTTCTTTGGTATCTTCGCTGACAGCAACGGGCGAGAACGGTTTTACTAGGCCTCGTTCAAAATACAGCGCTCCCTGGACGTTATGCACCCATATGCCGTATGCCCAGATCTCACCTGCGATGCTGACAAGACGCGGTGCAACCTCAGTCGCGTCCCAATCAAACCACGGGATCTGTGTCGTATTGGCGTCGGATAAGGGCTGGCT
>JACUUY010000174.1 GCA_014859085.1 Caldifarciminota bacterium | reverse complement strand
GAAGAGGTCGTGCTCGAGCTCGGCATAATCGGCTTCGCGCAGGACATCATTAGGTACCTCGGCAAGATGAAGTATCGCACCAGTTACGGACAGAATCTGCTGCAACATTCCCGTGAGGTCGCTTCGCTGTCCGCGCTGCTTGCCCAGGAACTGGGACTCGATCTAAACACGGCAAAGCGCGCTGGACTGCTGCACGATCTGGGTAAGGTTGCAGACGGCACTTTCGAGGGCTCGCATGCCCATATCGGCGCCGAGATCGCAGGCAAGCAAGGCGAGAATGAGATAATCGTCAACGCGATCGCCGCGCACCACGAAGAGACAAAACCCATTTCTCCCTATGCCGCTATTGTGGAGATCGCCGATTCGATATCCGGTTCCCGTCCCGGTGCGCGCCGCGAAACCATTGAGGCATATATTAAACGTCTCAATACGCTCGAGGAACTTGCCTCTTCATTCGACGGCGTGGAAAGGGTCTTTGCGATACAGGCCGGCCGCGAGATCAGGGTCATGGTCCATCCGGAGAAGATCTCCGACGCGCAAGCCGAGACCCTTGCTCATGATATCGCGCGGCGTATTGAAAAGGAAACGCAATACCCCGGGCAGATCAAGGTAACGGTAATCCGGGAAAAGAGGGTAGTGGAGACGGCCAAATAAGAAAATCCGAAATTCGAAATTATGTAAGTATTCCAAGTATATCTGCAGTGAGTACGATCATGTAGTGCAGCACCACGCAGGGCAGGAAACTGCGCGACCGCAGCGCCAGGAGTCCCAGGATTATGCCCGCCAGAACCGCGCCGTAGGCCTCGATCTGTGGTTTCCTGAAGTGCGCAAGCGCAAAGGCAAGGGCCTGTACCATGACGGTCAACCGGCCGAAGCTTTTCTCGAGGCCGAACAACATGAAGCCGCGGAAGAAAAATTCCCATCCCAGCATGTACCAGAGCTGGGCCAGCTGGTAGAAGAAGAAAAAGCTGTAACCGTGCCGCGCCTTGCGGTACAGCGGATAGATATTGCTGAGGTTTGTGAACTTGAACGCAATGAACAGGATAACGAGAAAGATCAAATAGAAGACCAGGACATCTACGAACCATTTCTTCGGCTCGCCGATACTTATCCCGTAGTCCTTGGGTGCATGCCTGAAAGTAATGTAGAGTACGAACGGCGCCAGGCCGTAAAGCGTGCCGACGACGAGCAGGCGCTCGATGAACACGTCCCGCGGCAAGATGAAACTGGTGCGCTTCATGAACATGGCGAACAGCAGCACGAGCGCGGAGTAAATGATGATAAGTATGGTCTCCACGTCGATTTTCCCCAGCTCATCCAGATATTCCCGGAACACTCGCCGCATACCTTCATAATATCCATTGCACGGCGTCTATCAAGAGCCTCCTATACTTGATTTGCGTCGAATTCCAGAAGCGTAAGAAACCCGGTCTCCGAGACGAGAATGGTTCAGGTACCTGGTTTCCAGGTTTTCCACGAGTACGAACCACGAATACGAATGACGGTGGTTGGTATCTTGATTTTTACGGGGAATTACGTACAATACCGCATGCTGGCGATAGTGATCATGTTGCTCTTTGTCCAATCGCCCCTTGAGACAGACCCGGTAAAGATCGTTGCCAGCACCGGGCTCACACTGTACCGGGCGCTGATCGCGCCTTCCCAGGGCGACGTGTGCAACTTCTCGCCATCCTGTTCCCGCTATGCCGGTGATGCGATCGGGGAATACGGCATTTTCTGGGGTTCACTCATGGCCTCGGACCGGCTCCTGCGCTGCAACCCCTGGGCATACCAGTCTTTTAACCAGCACTATCTCGAAATAAAGGACCTGAAGTTCTATGACCCGGCTGAAAACAACTACATACTCGACCCGGTCATTGAGCGGCAGCCGCGCCAGAGCGACGCGCCTTCTTCAGAGCACCTTTCTCCTCCCCGGCAGCCATGAGCGCGCTCATCGTTGTTCTCGTGGCCCAGGCAGAGATGTTCGATCCGGGCAAAGTCCGCGCCTTTGCCGACCATCTGTACGGACAGGAAGACTACGGTGCGGCCCTCAATGAATACCGTCGGTATACTTTTCTTGCGGATTCAGCCGAGGCGCAGGCTCATGACCGCATCATCGACTGTTTGACCCATCTGGAGCGGTACGGTGAAGCCATTACCGAAGCAGAGAAGATCAACGACGCAAACCGGCGTCATTATATAAAGGGGATGATCTATTTTCTTGCGGGCGCCATGGATTCCTCCCGCGCGTACCTGGAAGGAGTCGATGTTCCATACCGGAACCGGACCGACGCGCGCCGGATGATCGGCTTGGGTTACGCATACGAGTACCGGTTCAGCGATGCCGCCGGCTACATCGCCATGCCGCAATATGCGCCATCACGCAAGAAACCAGTGCTCGGCGCGCTCTTTTCGGTATTCCCGGGCGGCGGCCATGCGTATGCCGGACGCTGGGGCGACGGAATCTACTCGCTTTTCGTGATCGGTACCGGAACCCTCCTGTCGTATTATTATCATGAACGCGAAGAGACCGTCAAATTCGGCTTCACCCTCGGTACCACGCTGTTGCTGTACGCCGGCAACATATACGGCGGAATCAACGCCGTGCGTAATTACAACCGGTCGGCCAACGAAGATTATCTGGAGCAGATCATGCAAATGAACCGGCCGCGGGAATAAGGCATGCTGCTATTGCTGGCATTGTGCGCTCAATTCGCGCTTGCCGACTCGCTCTTTGCATGCGGGTATTACGATGCAGCCCGCATCGAATACGAACGCGGATTCTTCTTCCATCCCGAGTTGAAACACAGAATAGAAGCCCGATTGAATCATGCCCTATCCCTGCTCGCGGTGAATGAAATCAAGGGCATTGCAGCGCTCTCAGGGCTGGTCAACGAATTCCCCACGCTCCCCAGCGAGGTCATCCGCGAAATCGCGCTGCAATACATGCGCTGCGGCAGACATTACCTGGCTATCGCCCTTTTGCGCAATACCGAAGAAAGAAGAATGCTCGGTCTTGCCTACCTGCTCGATGATCAGTTCATCGAGGCCCGCGATATATTGCTCCTGAATGGAGATAATGAAATAGCCGCTGAAATCGATGATTTCCTGCGCCAGCCGCAGAAATCCGAGAAGACGGCCCTCCTGCTCTCGCTCTTCCTGCCCGGCGCGGGTCAGGTATACGCGGCAGATCTCCAGGCCGGGTTTATGGATTTTTTCATTAATCTAGGCGCTGGATGCCTCTTTTCCAATGCCCTCAGGCAGCAGAAGTATGTCGACGCGAGCCTGGTATTCTTCTTTCTCATTAATCGTTTCTATATCGGCTCGCTCAACAACGCGCAGAAAGCCGCCCGGGAATACAACGAGAAAGCGCGGCAGGCGTGGCGCAAGATCCTCATTGACTCATATTTTGGGGATTTAGCGCCACAACCCGAATGAACTTGTATTTTCGAAAATATCTCCGATATCTACCGTGCTATCGCTGTAATCATGGAGCGAAGCTGCGGTCCGTCTTTCATCAAAATAAAATCTAACCCAAGGTGATGTGGTGTTTTTGAGGA
>JACUUY010000173.1 GCA_014859085.1 Caldifarciminota bacterium | reverse complement strand
CGATCCAAGGTGTACCGTCAGGGTCGAGCGCTAACGCGGCATTGGTGTCGCACTCAGTTATCAACTCCCATGAACTGAAGTCTAGACCACCATTGTTTGAAGTGCTGTAATATGCGCAATGCGGGTAAACGTCTGCGTTGGCTAGGAGATGTATTGTGTCGCCAAGCCCTGCTGCAGATTTGTTGTTGGCATTGAAGGCGGTGATTTCAGAAAACGGTGTCTGCGCAATCATTCCAGGGATGATCATTGCTGTATCCGACCAAGCGGAAGTTCGGCCATGTATGTCATAGGCGCGGATTTTGTATATATATGTATGGAATAACGTCATTGTATCGATAAATTGAGTCACGGATGCGCCAACTGACTTGTAATCTTCAATCCATTGACCGCCATCCCTTTGTCTCGCAATTAAGAAACCATCCTCAAGATTAGATTGGTCAGTCCAAGTCAACAGAATTTGCCTCGGATAGATCTCATAGCAATCGAGGTTGATTGGTTTCCTGAGCGGTACTATTTGGAGTACGTATGGCCAGTAACGCATAGGATCATTGATTGGATCTTGTGCCGCAGTTCGTGTCGGAATGCCAACGTTGAACCAACTGGTATAAGGCGCCTGCTGTGGCACTTTTCCGCGATAGTCTGAATCAATCATAATGTCGTAAGACCAGTTCGTGTAGGAGTAGCTGCTTACCCTGAAAGATGCTTCTCTATCTCCGTTGTTCGTTGCGTTGAAAGCGTCGAAAACAAGATTTCCACTGTGTCTGCCAACAGAACCAAATATCTGCATAACGTACAATTGGTGCTCTGGTGGACAACCATCAAAACCTTTGCCATAGACTTGGATTCGCGTTCGGCCGTATTTGAAAATATCGTATTCAAGTCCGATTGTGTACGGTGAATTAGGTATCTCTATTTCCTCCCAAACTGGACTGGCATCGCGGCTGAAATGCATTTTCAGAACAGTCGGTTGATCGTAGTATGTAACATCTGTTACATCGAACAGACCGCCCAACGGCCCTTGTTTTCGCATTGCGGTGTATATGGGTCTATTATCCATCCACGTGTCGAAGTAAGAACTGCCGTTAACGAGGCTTTGGTAATAGAAGTCTTTTAGCGCTATAGCTTTGCCTATCTCATTGCTGTAACTAGCCCGCAGATTCGGTTTCTTTACGGTTCCTTGATTCCACGTTAGTACTGTCCAGGACAATTTTCCATAGTCACTGCCAAATTCATAGAAATTTGTGATTGCGGGCCAAAGTGTAGCGATGCCCTCGGGAGATTCCAAATAAGTACACCATGAGCCCGGCAAGTCTTCAATCATATCTTCGGCAAGATCAAGGTAAGGTATTAAATCCACTGCCCAGGGTTTAACGTTTAAGGGAGAAGTAAGAAGTTTGTGCAGAAATGTTATCGCAGAACTTGCGGACATTGGCCGAATGACACAATCATAAGCCAAACTGAGAAGCATCCCGGCTGTAAAGTTGTCTTCTCCGATGTTCTTAAGGTAGTCCAAAATATCTGCGAAATTCCAGTTGGGATGACCAGCTAAACCGCCGATATTACTACCGCCTTTTTCGTAGCCGAATAGGATGAAGAACCCAACAAAAGATCCATGAATATATGCTTCAAGTCGTTCCCGCGTGAGAGACGGTGTACCGTACTGCACGGCATTTGCCGCGGTAACGAATGTCTCAATCGATGCCCAGTTCCCATCCTGGAATCCATAGACCGGCCTTCCCAATTCATCGTAGACATGCGCGAGGTCGGCGCACGGCGATTCAGCGTCAATTGATACAAGCTGGAAGGTATTCATAAAGAATCCGCGGTATAGATCAGTTGCTACGAAATTCCAGTTCGGAATGAAGGTCGGCGTAAAGATCTCATAGTACTCCTCAGCTAGAAACAGAGGTTCGTCGAACGGAGGAACAGAATGTCTATGGTATACTTTGCCATAACCAAAAGCACCTGGCTGCAACACCATGTGCGCGTACAGGTCGTGGATAACATGCATGCACGCACCGTACACAACCGCTCTGTTCTCAGGTTCACCTACATTGGTTCTTACCCAATCTATCATCTCTTTGAGTTTGGCCAGATTATGGGGTTGCCCATTAAGTTCAATCCGTGTCTGTACTTCATTCATAGTTTGGTCCTCGATGTGGAAGCCTGACCCCTGAAACGGCCAAGGGGGATCTCCACCGCGTAGTGCGTAGAGTGTGTCTACTAATGCATAAATGGCATCTTGGTTGTCCAGTATGTCCGGTAGAGCCAGACCGATAAGATAGAATTTTCTCGCCCTCACCGCCAAAACGTCAGTCCTTGTGAGTTTAACGAGATTGTAGAATTCACTGTCATAGTTCTGCCAGACATCGAGTGTTTGAAGTCCGACGTACCAGTGAGTGCCAACATCGTGCGCCGCGAGCATCCCGTAGCAAAAAAACACCGCAGCCAAGCATCTACATAGTGTTATTTTCATATATCCTCCTTTTCTACAGCTTATTGTTCTACAGACTGTCTTTAGGTATCTTTAGATAGAAAATCTCATAATTGCCCAATTCATTATCAGCCCAGACAACATGGGCGTTGCCCGATTCATCCACCTGCAGGCTTCCACCGTGGGCAATCGAGATACCCGCCGTATTGGAGATATTGTGCACACTGCTCCAATCGCCGCTGGAAGATCGGCAGACGTAGTATATGTCGGTCTCCCCATATTGGTTCGTTGCTGCATCTTTGGTTCTATTCTGCCACACGAAATGCAGGCATCCATCCCTGTCGATGTCAATTGAACTCTCAAATCCGATATCGTCGGGCATTTGCATGGGCAGTTTTGTTGGTGATGCCCAGGTACCAGCGCTGTTCTCTGAATAGTAAATGTAATACTCATCATCCGGCATACTCCAGGTAACGTAAACAACACCGACCTCGTCAATGGTAATATCTGGCCGTAAACGATATTGAGACCCTTCAGTTATTGTAGCGAAGTTTTGCCAGGTACCTCCTGGTGTAAGCATTTCATAATGAATTGCATCGCTACCTTCATACGCAATATGAAGGTTCCCGTACAAGTCAACTGATATACTCGCTGGATTGTGGGCTAATAATCCAGGCACCACCATGATGTCTGACCAGTTGCCATCAGCCTTTATCCTGTAACGTAATCCTGATTCTCCCATATAACCCCACCACATTATATAGACCACATCATTAAAACCGGCAGCAATCCGCGGCAACGTGACCACCGAATCAGAAGCCGTGGTTGTGTGGGCAACGACTTGAATAGTGTCCCACGTACCATCAGCCCGGCGCATACGATATAAGGCCATATTGTCTGGTCCTTCAAAGATAAAATCCCACCAGCAGACATGCACGTTGCCTGACCCGTCCACAGTGACATCCGGTGCCACAGAAATTGTTGCATTGGCTGATATATTCAGAGCATCGGACCATCCACTGCCGTGATTCTCGGAGAAGAATATTTCGAAATTGTTAACGCCTGTGCTCTCAGCCCAGACAACATATACAGTGCCATCATTGCTGACTGCTACTGACGGTGTAAAAGAATTGCCGCTTGTCTGCGAGATATTCTCATATGGGGGTCTGTTCT
>JACUUY010000172.1 GCA_014859085.1 Caldifarciminota bacterium | reverse complement strand
TTCTCTTCTGAGATCTTCAAATTTATTTTGAGATTGCTTTCCATTCGATTCACTCAGGGCAAGCTTAGCTTCGCTCCTCGCAATGACAGGAAGGGTTAACCGTTTCTTCAAAACAGGGTCTATATGGATTTTTTTACCCTCAAAAATCTTTATAATCTTCTCTAATGTTCTCTTAGTATCGGGAAGACTCCAATATTTGCCTTCAGGATGCCAACGCCGACCTGCGATTGTTTTAATTTTTTCTACAAGGACAGGCTCATAGGAAAATGACACCCGAATTCTGCCTGATTCTCCTTTCATTATCTTCACCGTAGATTTCTCTGAAGAAACAGCATTAATAATCTTTCCACCCATAACATTATTTTAGTCAATTTTTAGCTCATCGTCAATATTTGGAAATCCGTGCGCTCATATCCATTGCAGAATATGTTTCTATCGCTGATATTTTATCTCACGAGCTCAGTCATACTGCAATCATTTACTCCAATTCGGCTTTCTTTTCTCCAGGAATGCGCTCATGCCTTCGCGCGCCTCTGCGGTCGAGAAGAGGATGCTGAAGGCCTCGGTTTCATAGGCATTGGCCGTGGTCAGATTGGCATCTATGCCGCGGTTGATGACCGTCTTGGCGAACCGCACCGCGGTCGGGCCGACCTCGATGATCTTTTTCGCCAGGCTCTTCGCCTCTTCGAGCAGCGCTTCCGGCACGACGACCTTGTTGACGAGGCCGATCCGCAGAGCTTCCGATGCGTCGATCATCTCGCCGGTGAAGATCAATTCCTTGGCCTTGCCCACGCCGACGAGCCGCGCCAGCCGTTGCGTGCCCGCATGGCCGGGTATCAGGCCCAGCTTGACCTCGGGCTGGCCGAACTTCGCTTTTTCGGATGCGATCCTTATATCGCACGCCATGGCCAGCTCGCAGCCCGAACCGAGGGCAAAGCCGTTGACCGCGGCGATCACCGGTTTCTCCATGTTCTCGATGAAAGAAAGCACGCGCTGTCCGATCTGACTGTATTCCCGCGCGGCCAGAGGATCCATTTTCGCAAGCCTCGAGATATCAGACCCGCTGACGAATGCCTTGCCCTCACCGGTTATGATAACGACGAGCACGTCTTTGTCCTCATTGAAACCATGCATGGCGTGCTCCAGCTCTACCATGGCTTCGACATTGACGGCGTTGTAAACATCCGGGCGGTTGATCTTTACGACCCCTGTCCGCTCCGCCTTTTCTACGATGATATGCTCAGTGGACATCTTTCCTCCTATCACTATTGTGACATATGAAGCGTGAATTCACCAAGATGCTTAACCCTCCTACTTACTCTGCTTCAATATGGACGATCGGCTTTAAGGCATCGACCTGATCGCCCTCCCCGAAATTCACATCCTTCACCACGCCGTCCAGCGGCGACCTGAGTTCGTTCTGCATCTTCATCGCTTCAACGATGGCAATGGCCGCCCCTTTCTTGACGCGGTCACCGGCCTTAACGAACAATTTCACGAGCAGCCCGGGCATGGGCGAGGAAACGCTGTTCTCCTGCTCGGCCACCACCCCTCCCGGACCGGATTTCGAAGGGCTAGCCAGTTCCACCACGTAGTACTCGCCATCAAGTGCGATATGACACCGCGTGTTGTCCCGGGCGAACGTGGTTGTCCGCCGGCGGCCTTCCATGCTGAAGGTCGCCGAATTACCATGGATGGCGGCTTCGCTCACTTCGTACTCGCGGTCATTGACGGTCACATAGGACCGCTCTCTCTCCATCCGGATGCTGATATCATATTCTTTCCGCGCGCAGATCAACCGCAACTTCATTTCTTGTCTGCTCCAAGGTGCCACTGATAACTCATCGTCTGCATATCTCCCAGTGACCCAATTCCTGCCACGGCGTGGTATCCCGCGGCACGAGACCGGCCGGTGGTGCGCCCGCCGCAGAACGCGACTGCGCCAAGATCAACGATGCCGCAATGAGCGCGGTGTGCAGACCGCCGTCGGGCATGGCCAGTTCCGATTCACTCTCCTCAATGAAGTGCGTGTGGTAATCGCCACGTCCGAAGCGCGGGTTATCCGCAATACGCTTCAAGTAGCCTAAGTTGGTCCTGATGCCAAGGATGGTATATTCGCGGAGCGCGTTCGACATCCGCCTTATCGCGGCTTCCCGGTCCTCAGCCCAGACGATCAATTTTGAAAGGATCGGGTCATAGAACGCTGGCACATCCCAGCCCGTGAAAATGCCTGAGTCGACACGTAGGCCGGGGCCGGCCGGCTCGCGAAGGTAGAGGATCTTGCCTGGACACGGCATGAAACCGTTCTCGGGATCCTCAGCGTATACCCGTGCCTCGATCGAGTGCCCCCGCGTGCTTACCGCTGATTGGTCAAAACCGAGCCTCAAGCCAGCCGCGATCAATATCTGGTTGCGTACAAGGTCGACGCCGGTCACCATCTCGGTGATCGGATGCTCGACCTGCACGCGGGCATTGACCTCAAGAAAGTAGAAATTACGTTTCTCGTCGAGCAGGAATTCAACCGTACCGGCATTCGTGTATCCGGCCGCCTCGATCACTTTCTTCGCTGCTTCGCCCATTTTCGCGCGCAGTGCGTCATCGAGGGCGGTCGAGGGCGTCTCTTCGATGATCTTCTGATGGCGCCGCTGGACCGAACACTCACGCTCGAACAGATGCACCGTATTGCCGTGCGTGTCGCGCAGGACCTGGAACTCGATGTGACGCGGCCGCTCCACGTATTTCTCGAGGTACACGGTCTCGTCGCCGAAGGCGCTCTTTGCCTCCCGCCGACCGGCCTCGATGCTCGCCTCTAGTTCCTGCTCAGTGCGGACGATACGCATGCCCTTCCCGCCGCCGCCCATCGACGCCTTGACGATAACGGGGTAACCGACCTGCACGGCGATCTTCTTGAAAGCGTTCACTTCCTTCTCAGCGATCTGCATGCCGGGGATGATCGGCACACCCATTTTCGTGACCGTGTTGCGCGACGCGACCTTGTCGCCGACCAGGGCCAGTGCTTGTGAGCCGGGGCCGATGAATGCTATCTTACTCTCTTCGCATGCCCGGGCAAATGCCGCGTTCTCCGCGAGAAAACCGTAGCCCGGGTGAATGGCATCGCAACCCGTTGCTTTTGCCGTGTCAATGATGCTCGTTATATTAAGGTAGCTGGCTTGCGGCGCTGACTCGCCGACCAGGACCGACTCGTCCACGCAGCGCCGGTGCAAGGAGTTCTCGTCGGCCGGCGAGTAGATTCCGACCGTGGCGATCCCGAGCTCCTTACACGCCCGGGCAACCCGGATCGCGATTTCACCCCGATTAGCGATCAGTATTTTGGCAAACATGGATTAGACATAGCTTTTTCCCGCCCATGGCAATTAGCGGGCACACGATTGTCCCTGCATTAGTAGTCAAGTAGTTGCCCTTGGCAATCATTATTTTGATATATACTTCGCTCTCACGACAACTGTGGACGTGTCAAGATCTTGGAAAGTCGCGATTCTTTCGTGCGATGAAGCTTCTAATCTCTCCATCTTCTTGATTTCCGCCACAAGTTGTTGGCGTTGCACCTCAAGTACTTCAATCTGGGAAATCAAAGCATAAGGGTATTGCCCTATCAGAGAAACTGTATCTACGACAAACCTTCCCTCCTCCACCCAGGTTGTATCGATGCCTACGCATCTCTCGCCGATTATTGAATATGAACGCCCCAA
>JACUUY010000171.1 GCA_014859085.1 Caldifarciminota bacterium | reverse complement strand
TGGTTGTATCGATGCCTACGCATCTCTCGCCGATTATTGAATATGAACGCCCCAACACTCTTCGGCACTCCAGCAGCTCCTTCTCCACATTCTGCAGTCTTCTCTTCTGAGTAACGAGATCACTCCCAACCCTTATCACCAGAGACTCCGCGCCTGGCGCAAGTTCTTCTGCTCCTAATACATCCCGCAACAATTGGATTTCTGTAAATTCCAAGCCGTCTTTTGAAACAATAAACACTGTATGTACCGCTGTCCCCCTTTCGGCAAGGGTGTGCGGATTCTTCATTACTTCAATTCTTTCTCCCGCTTTTACTTCTGCTATAATCCTGTAGTTTAGGTATAGAGAAGTACTATCTTTATCGGTAAAAACGTATGCCCCGATCTTAGTGTGACTATCAGTGCTATCGAAGCAAATCTGAGTACTATCCTCGTACTGCCAATGTCCTATTAGTCTCTTTGACGGTGTTGAGAGATCTCTTCTTACGCTGCTGTCGCAAACAACTGTGAGAAGCGCGACAGCCAGCAGTAACTTATACATTCTCTCTCCTCTCGTGCGAATTGCGAGCAGATGCATGACAACCATCTTGCAGCACTCTTCCTCAATTGGTACATCCATCCGAGCATTCTGCAAATCCGCCGCAGGCGGATGATACTGCGAGTCCCGCAGGGACGATCCTGCGAGTGCAACGGTACTGCGAGTCCCGCAGGGACGATCCTGCGAGCGCAGCGATACTGCTCATTATTCCGTCCATCTCGGCTTTCTCTTCTCAAAGAAGGCTTCCATCCCTTCCTGACCCTCGTCCGAGATGCGCAGCCGAGCAATGACCTCGGCCGTGTACTTCTTCATATCGCTGTAGGACATCTGGGGCACGGTACGCAGGAGCTCCTTGCACATCGTGACCGCTTCTGGACCGCTCGTGAGCAGCTGCGCCAGGTAATCGCCGACGACGCGGTCCAGTTCCTCCGCCGCCACGACCGCGTTCACTAAACCGGCCGCGAGCGCGCGCTCCGCGGTCAGCCGCTCGCCGGTCAGGAAGAACTCACGGCACTTTCCCTCGCCGCACTTCTTCACGACATAAGGGGAAATGCAGGCCGGGATCAAACCCATCTTCACCTCGCTGAAGCTGAACTTCGCGGTATCGCACGCGACGGCGATATCGCAGACCGCCACGAGCCCGGTGCCGCCGCCGATCGCCGTGCCGTTCACCCGCGCGACCGTCGGCTTGGGCGATGAGTATATCGCGTATAGCATGTCCGAAAGTTCCAGGGCCTCGCCCAGGTTCTCTTCGTACGAGGCATCCTTGATCCGGCGCATCCAGTTCAGGTCCGCGCCCGCGCAGAAGGACTTGCCCTCGCCAGTCAGCACGACAGCCCGGACATCCGACCGCCGGCTGATGTCATCGAACGCGCGGGTCAACTCGCGGATCATGATTTCATTGAAGGCGTTGTGCACTTCCGGCCGGTTGAGCGTGACGCGGGCGACCCTGTTCTGTACCTTGTATTCTATCGTTTCCATAACTTCTTCGCGCATACGCCTCCCATTAAACCGTGCTTGAAAACCAGATCAACAATATCACAACTCGTCCCGGTTGGCTATACTTCACCCTCAGATATGCCTTTGTCAATCAGAAATGGTACGTTGCCCCCAACGTTCCCATATTTCTTGCTACCAATTGTGCATAATTCTGTACGCTCTATTGAGTCGACCACCGTACGGGCTCAACCACAGTGGAGGATTGGACGATTCAAACGAAAACCAGTATGTATCCTTACCAGCTTTGCCGCTATGCTGAGGTTTGACATGCGCGCGATCCAGAAGATCTGCCTTCGGGATTACCCAACAATGTACGTCGAGCGGAGATATACCGAGACATATCCCGTACTCGTAGTTTTGGTCGCGTATCTGCTGAAGTTTGTAGACGCCACCCTCCCAGAGTGTCGAGAACTTGATTTCCACACGATGCCCGGCGATCACGCGATCGGCCTCCGAGTCTCCACAAGAGATGACATCAAGGCCCTTGGCCGCACACCAACCCGCCACGAGCTGCTCTCCAATCTTGCCGACCTGACGGGAGGGTCGCGTTTTTATCCATGCGAACGGGCTCATTGCCCACGGGTTATCGAGTCCTTCACGGACGTAGTCGCCCTTTAGGGTGCCGGCGATCGTTGCCAGCATCTGAATCTCAGGATCATAAATACGATACCGCATTTCGATCAGCCCTCTTTCGGGGTTCTATCCTCAAACAACTTTGGCTGTTTGTCCCGAGTCTGGTGAGGAGTCGGATCGAAGCCAATCCACTCAATCCCCTCCACGCCGTCGAACCGCCGGGCCATTACCTCAAGGGCCTCCAAGCTATCGTCGACGAGAATGAAGCGCCGGCCGAGCTCGAGCGCCGCAACGCCGGTCGTACCGCTGCCCGCAAAGAAATCGCAGACGACCGTACCGGGCCGCGACGACGCCCGAACTATGCGCCGAAGTATACCGAGGGGTTTCTGCGTAGGATAGCCAGTCTTTTCCGAACCGTTCGTCGGGACGATCGTGTGCCACCAGGTGTCGGTGGACAGCTTGCCGCGCGCGGCCTTTTCCGGCCCAACAAGACCCGGCGCCATGTACGGGATGCGTTCTATCTCGCCAACGTTGAACACGTAATCTTTTGGTGTCTTGACGTAAAGCAGGATATTATCGTGCTTGGGCGGCCACTTGTTCTTAGGCCGGCCGCCGAAATCATAAGCCCAGATGATCTCGTTCAGGAAGCATTCGCGGCCGAAGATCTCATCGAGAAGGATCTTGCAGTAGTGAACCTCGCGGTAGTCCACGTGGAAATAGAGCGATCCATGGGTTGCCAGGACGCGATGGGCCTCGGTGAGACGCGGCTCCAGGAAAGCCAGGTAATCGTCAAAGAGATCGTTGAAGCGCTTGGTGCCTACGACAATGCTTTCGTAGCGCCGGCCCTGGAAACCCGTGCGGTCGCCGGCATCGGATTGAACCGTCTTGATCTGGGTTCGTTGCTGGACCTTCCCCGTATTGAACGGCGGATCTATGTAAATAAGATCCACGGATGCTGTCGGAAGTGCCCGAAGGACTTCAAGGTTATCTCCAAGGTAAATCCTACTGGTCACTCCGCCCTCCGCTGATGTCTCTATCATGTTGTACTATAATGTAAACTTCTTTCATGTTGCCAACCAGCGCAAGAAATACCATCAATTAGCCCGCACAATACATTACTCTGTTTCGTCTATCTGTCAATGCCGTAGAAGGCATAATCCATGTGCGCACAGATGATTGGAGCCCGGTCGCGTTTCAGTATTCTGTTGCTTCCTTCAAAATCAGGTCTATTCGCCTTTGGTCTTCGTCTTTACCGGCTCGACAAGCAGGACCCAGGCTGGCTTCTTGGCCCGCGAACGGTGCCGCGTGCCCTTCTTCACGAGATAGCCTTCTTTCTCCTTGAGTTCGATCGAACCCTGGTCCGTATCGATGAAGATCTTGCCCTTGAGCACGAGAAAGAACTCGTCCTCGTTCAGATGCTCGTGCCAGCCATAGGTGCCTTCGATCTTTGCCACGCGCAGCGCGGTGTCATGGACGTGCAGAATATCCCTTGGCTGCCACGCATCTTTTGTCTCACTCACTATCTTTTTCAGGTCGATCCTATCCACAGTAACTCCCTTCTTCCACAAATCCTAAATCCTAAACTCTAAATCCTAAACAAATTCAAAATCATAATGTCCAAAAAGAAAATCA
>JACUUY010000170.1 GCA_014859085.1 Caldifarciminota bacterium | reverse complement strand
CATGCGCTGGAAGAGCATTGTTAACAACACTTTGCGAAAAATGAAGAGGACTCAGTGTTCAGGCCCAACTCTGAGCGCGGGTCATTGGCCACTCCGGTAATCCGTCTTCAAATGCGTCCGGTTATTCGACGCTCAGCTGGATCTTTGAGGATACGCCGCGGCGCGGTCAGCCACCGGCATCGGAAGGATCGGGCACTCGCACAATAGCCAACCCACCGGTATTGAGAATCTCCGGGCCACGTGCTCCAGGAATTCGCGCGGCACCGAAAAGTCGTGACGCTCATATTCGCGGTACTCGGCAAGGCCCAAGCCGAAGGTCTGAGCGAATTCGCGCTCGCCGAGCTGTATGGAGACGCGCAATGCCCAGAGCCGGCGGTTCGGCGTCTCGATATGATCGATAATGAGATTCTTCATGTATACTTCGCACGGCACGACCCGGGCGACGAAATCGCGCATTATCTCAAGACTGGTTAAATAGTCCTTCGCATCCATATTAAAAATGATTACAGCGACATAACACAAGATTCCTCTCACAACGTTCGAGATGCTCATTTTTTCCATCAAAGCAAAGCTTTGAGAAAAAAGTGGCAACAGCGATGAATGACCTCATTTCGATAACCTTTTCAGTTCTCTCAGTTTCTCGATATCGATCAGATCGGTGGGCCGGCCGGTTTCCTGCTTCATTCTGAGCAGATCATCGTAGTCGACCACCGACACTGTGAAATCTCCGATCTGCTTCCTCGTTTTCTTCAGATCGGCGAATTTCTTCGTGATCAGGACGTCGATCTGCAGGAGCGGCGACTCCGGATTATAAAACGTTATCACTTTCACATTCTTGTCGCGCATCCACGCCTGTCTCTGCTCCTCGACCGCCATGTCCATTGGATCGATCGGAACGCCGGGCTGGAATTTCAGCTGCGACAATGCCCTGGCGAAACGCCGGACATTCGGTTCGGAGAGGTCGATCACGAGGTCGATATCCTTGGTGAACCTCACGTAGCCGTAAAGAACGACCGCCACGCCGCCGATCACCGCGTAATCAACACCCTGCTCTTCCAGGATCCTCAATATCGATTCGATCTTCATCATCTTGTGAACAGACCGGCGACATCACTGGTCTTCGTGAGCACGGCAAATCCGTAAGCAAGATTCAGCAGCGCGGCCTGGTGCATCTCCTGGGTGAAGGTCGCGGTTCCGTCCTCGAGAAAATAGACCTCGAAACCGCGCATGAACGCGCTGCGGGCCGTGGTCTCGCAACACAGATTGGTCAGCACGCCGCAAACCACGACCTGGCGCACGTTCTTCGCGCGCAGGACCGATTCAAGATCCGTGTTGAGGAACCCGTCATATTGGTGTTTTATGGCGGTCGTACCCCGGCACGCATCGAGGATCTCCACGACCTCGCTCATCGGATCGTCTTCCCTGATCTGCTCACTCCACCATCTCAGCATGAGGTTGTCCGGCTCGTTCGAGTCAATATGCCGGGTGAAGACCACGGGACGGCCGTGCTGGCAAAAAGCGTCGACCAGGGGCTTGAGCTTCTGCGCAAGCATATCCGAACCCGGCACAAAAAAACCGCTTGCCGGATCGCAGAAATGGCGCTGCATGTCGATCACGAGCAACGCGGCGTTCTCTTTCATCAATTTGAAACCATGTCTCATTGCTCGGCCTCCTTCAATCAATAAGGACGATACGTTGAGCGGATTCGATGCCCGAAACGAGCAGGAAATAGACGCCCTGCGGCAGGTTCGGGGTGGCCACGCCGTTCCGGCCCGGCGACACGACGGCCTTCTGCACTTCCTGCCCGAGCAGGTTGTAAAAACGCACTTCGGCCGGCACCGTGAAGGAACTCGTCAGCGGCACAAGACCGCCCCTTCTCAGCACGGTTGGCGCGACATCGATGCGCGCGCGTTCGACGCCCGCAGAACCCGGACCAGCGATGACCCCGGTCGGCGCCGGATTAGCTTCGACCGCGTCGAGCATGAACTGGGTTGCCGCCTCAATGCGGACATAGCGCGCCGATTCGAGACCGGACGTGGCGAGGTCGAACTCGGTCACCGCGGCGTTCGCCGTACCCAGGGTCTGCCACGATCCGTAGCAGTCATTGCTCACCTTAACCGTGGCCGTGCCCGAACCGGTCGAGCGGTACACGGTCAGGTCATTACCCGGGTAGTCGCATATCGGCACGTCAAAACCAAGCACGATCCACTTCGCCGCGTCGAGCTTATAGGCCTGGTTGTCGTGCGGACCGAGCGCCCGCACCGGATAGGTCAGGTTGGATGACATCGAAACGTAGCGCGTGGCGATCAGGTCCGTGGCATAGAACGGCAGCTCAGGATTGGGGATCAGGCCGATCTCGAGGTACACCGACGAGTCGGGTGTGCCCGCCGGCACGACCACGCCGCTTACTGTCTTGGGCTCGTACCCGGGGCAGAACACCGTGACATCATAGGTCCCGGGCAAGTAGAACCGATGGAAATACCCCGTGTTGCGGTCTGAATAACTGTGCCAGTTCGCCGGGTTAACATAGATCAGGGCGCGCAGTCTATCCTGGCCGGCGCGCAGCGAATCATAGACGATGCCGCTTATGCCCTGACCGGCCTTGTGCATGAACCAGAGCATGGCCGGTCGGTCACGGCCCCATACGACATCGATCGAATCGGACGGAGGCGTCTTCTGATTGCAGACCTCGATCGACCAGCTCATGTTGCCGCCGACCCCGTAATCATAGTCCTTGGTGCAGCCGTTTATCGGATACATGACGATCGAACCCTGACCGTAAGGGTAGCCGGTCGGCACCGCGTAGCCGATCGAAAGGTGGCGGATCAAGCTCTGTTCCGGCGGCTGCAGGTAGCTTGTGTAGGACCACGGCTCGGAGAGACAAAGAGTACCCGCATGGTATGAAGCGTAAATGGTTAAAGGATGGCGCCAATAATGCTCGAGGAATCTGCGGGACTCGTCCTCGCTGAAGAAGTCGGTACCGCAGGCACTCGCGTTACCCCACATCCAACCCCAGTTACGGTTCAGGTCGACGCTGCGGCTGTTGTAGCGGCTGTTGGCGACGAACCCGTCAGGATTGACCAGCGGCGCGATCCATATCTCGCGCGTATCGACGAGGCGCTGGACGAGCGTGTCGGTCGCGTAATTCTCGAGCAGGTAGCGGACCATCCAGAAGTTGACGGCCCACGAGATCTTTTCGTCACCGTGGATGTTGCCTTCGAAATGGACAGCCGGCTCGGGTTCGTCAAGCGCGACATTGTCCGAGATTTTCATGATGAGCAGGGGCCGGTTCTGGTGGCTGTAGCCGAGCGTGTCAAGACGGCAGATCTCCGGATAGTTCGCGGCCATGGTGACCATCGAATCGACGTACTGATTATAGGTGAGATACTGACTCCGGGACGTTTCGCTGATGTCCATGCTGTTGCGCCGGTAGACCTCGGTGATGTTCTCCTGGAGCAATTCCACGCGCAAACCCAGGATCCCGATCGAGCTGTACATATCCTTTGAAATCTCTGCGACGATGTGGTCCGGGTGGACCTGATTGATGATGACGCCCATCCGGTCGAGCAACATGATGTCCGCCTTGTCAACGACATCTATCCTCACCAGATCCAGGTCTACGGCGCCGACAAGCGACGCCAACAGAAGAATTCCAATAAGATATCCGTGCTTCACACTACCTCCTGCTTGGTTGTTGGCAATAATGATGGAGGATTATAGACGAGAAACCGATGCCTGTCAACCACCCCTTTTTGCACGCCATGATACACAATACATGATTACATATGACAAATTCC
>JACUUY010000030.1 GCA_014859085.1 Caldifarciminota bacterium | reverse complement strand
GGTCGGTAAAAGGGTTGGTGCGGGATGCTCAATTTCCCGTCCAAATCAGAGATTTCTCTTTACAGCGTGGGCGAAATTGGGTCCCCGCACCTCGTGTCCGGTCAACCACTGGTTGATCGGTCGGTAAAAGGGTTGGTGCGGGATGCTCAATTTCCCGTCCAAATCAGAGATTTGGGGGAAATTGGCATTGACATTGCAACGATTTGATATAGAATATATATAAGGAGGAAAGATGGTGGATGGTATGGAGAAGCAGCTGCAGGCAGGCGAAGTATTGTTTAACGAAGGCGACCGCGGAGAGATCATGTATCTGATTCGTGAAGGCAAGATCAAAATCACCAAAGGCAAAGGCGATGAAGAGAAGACGCTGGCGGTTCTGAAGGAGGGCGATTTCTTCGGAGAGATGGCGATTATTGACGGCTCGCCGCGTTCGGCCGGAGCGGCCGCGGTCACGCCGGTGTCACTTCTGGTAATCGATAAGGAATCGTTCAAGGAGAAACTGCGCGAAAACCCGCTGATCGAATACATGCTTGAAACACTAACGCGGCGTCTGAGAACGGCGGACGAGCAGATAAGGCTGTTGACGATCAAGAGCGAAGAACGCAGGGTTCTGGCGCATATCATTACCAAGGCGAAGGAGACGGGCAGGGAAACCGACGGCGGCACTGAGGTCACGCCGTTTTCTCTTGAGAATCTTGCTCATATCACCGGCATCAGCGAAGGCAAGGTAAGGGATTATATAAACAAGCTGGTTCAGGTCAATCTCGTCATTCTTCGTGAAAACAGTCTGATCATAAAGACCGTTAGCGATCTCGATGATTATCTCAGATACATTGCCCTTAAAGAGAAATTCGAGAAGATATAACAGTACGCAAACCATACCAAACAGCATGGCACTTCAGACCAAGAGAAGGCGGGCCATAGAATCGAGGCTTGAGGAGTTGCGCGAAAGCCTGGCCTCGGGCGAACTGCTCAAGGACCCTAAGAACTATGCCGAACTTTCCCGGGAATACAAGAAGTTGGAGAAACTCGCGCAGAAATATGGGGAATGCGACAGGGTGGCACGCGAGATCGCCGGCGTCAAGGAATTGATGGCCGGTCCGGATCCCGAGATCAGGGACGTGGCGGAAAAAGAACTCATGGTCCTGGAGGACCGCCTTGCCGTGATCACGTCTGAGATCGAAGATATGTTCAACCCTGATTTTGAAGAGTTCCAGAAGAATTGCATCGTTGAGATAAGGGCTGGTGCCGGCGGCAACGAAGCTTCGCTGTTCGCGGCCGACTTGTTCAGAATGTACCAGAGATTCGTGGAGAACCACGGGTTCAGATCAGAAGTGCTCTCGTCCCACCCGAGCGAGATCGGCGGCTACAAGGAGATCATTTTTCTGGTCGCGGGGTTGAATGCTTACCGTCTCTTCCGGTTCGAGAGGGGCGTCCATCGCGTCCAGCGCATTCCGAAGACCGAGGCCGGAGGCAGGATCCATACTTCGACCTCGACGGTTGCCGTGCTTCCGGAAGTGGAAGAAGCACAGTTTGCCATTGACCCGAATGACTTGCGCGTCGATACTTTCCGGGCAGGTGGTCACGGCGGGCAGAATGTCAACAAAGTTTCCTCGGCCGTGCGGCTCACCCACCTACCGACCGGAATGGTCGTCGTATGTCAGGATGAGCGCTCGCAACACAAGAACCGCGAAAAAGCAATGAAGATCCTGCGCGCGCGGTTGGCCGAGGCCGGGCAGAGAAAGAGGGATGCCGAGATCCACGAGCAGCGGCAGCAACAGGTCGGTACTGGCGAGCGCAGCGAGAAGATCAGAACATATAATTTCCCCCAGAGCCGGATAACTGACCACCGTATCGGACTTACACTCTACAATCTCGACGATATCATGGATGGTAACCTGGATGAGGTCGTTAAGCAGCTTGAGCAACATGAAAGAGTTGATCGAATCAGTAAGTAAGGAACTCGCCGCGGACCGTCACGAGGCGGAGATGGTCATTGCCAGCCTCCTGGGCCGGCCGCGCCATGAGCTCCATTTTCTGGATGCAATGAGTGACCGCGAACAGGTGCAAATACTGCAGCGCGTGCGCCAGCTGAAGCAAGGCATCCCCATCGAATACCTGACCCGGAAGGTGCAGTTCCGGGATCACGTGCTGGCCATTAATCCTGGTGTCTTCATTCCGCGGCTGGAGACCGAACAACTGATCGAATATGTCCGGAAGATCCCGGGGCGCGAACCCCAGATGATCCTCGAGATCGGTACCGGCTGCGGCGCGCTCACCATTGCGCTGGCGTTTCTTTTCCCCGGAGCACGGATCGTGGCGACCGACATATCTGAGAAAGCGATCGAGAACGCGCAGGAGAACATCGTGGACCATGCACTGGGGTCGAGGGTTGAACTGGTAAGGTGTGATATGTACGGCGGCATAAGCGGCGTATTCGACCTGATCGTCTCAAATCCACCATACATACCGCGTGATCGTTTAGGAATCCTGCCCCCTAGCGTCAAGGATTTTGAACCGCTGGAAGCGCTCGATGGCGGCGAGCAGGGTGTGGAGTTCATTGAGGAATTGATCGAGGACGGTCAGATGCATCTGGCCAAGGATGGGATCATGGCTTTTGAGATCGACGATGACGGGACCGATCTCCTGAGGACATTCCTCGAGGATAATAATATCGGACCTTATGTCTTTCGCCGGGATCTGTTCGGCCGTTACCGTTATCTGTTCATAGGAGTTGACCGTGCGAAAAGTTAAGATCGTAGTGAACCGGGACAAGCCGCAGGCCGAGGAGAACCGGCGAATTGCCGTGCTGGCGCTGGAGGTGAAGGGATTCAAGATCTCTGAGAGTCCCGATTTTGTTATCGCCCTGGGCGGCGACGGAACGCTGCTGACCGCGGCGAACGAGTACGGGAGAAAGGGCATACCTATTCTCGGCGTCAACATAGGCGGCCTCGGTTTTCTCACCAACGTCACTTTCCGCGAATTGCCCAATATCCTGGCTGAGATCATTGAAAAGAAATTCACGATCGAGATGCGCATGGTGATGAAGGCGACTTTCGACCGTAAGATATTTTATGCCCTGAATGATTTCACGATCAGCACCCGGATCCCGGGCCGCGTTGTCGAGTTCTCGGCGGTCATCAACAAGGAATATGTTTGCCGCTTCATCGCGGACGGTATTATCATCGCGACGCCCACCGGTTCCACGGCCTATTCGCTGGCCACGGGCGGTCCGATCCTTCTGCCGGATGCCGAAGCGATAATCATGACGCCGATCGCGCCGCACACGTTATCGGTACGGCCGATCGTCTTGCCGGCATCGAACCGCGTCGAGATCCAGATCGGCCGCAAGGGGAGTGCGGTCCTGGTCGCGGACGGCCAGCGGTGTCGGTTGGTGAGGAAGAACCATAGTATCTTCCTTGAGAAGGCTGACTACTACGTCAAGCTTATGAAACCGGTCCGCACCACATTCTTCTCAACCCTCCGTGAAAAGATGCGCTGGGGCGGGAGAGAGGATGCTTAGGCTTCTGCGGGTGAAGAATTTCGGGCTGATGGAAGACATCGCGCTCGACCTCGAGGCAGGCCTGACCGTGATTACGGGTGAGACCGGCGCCGGGAAATCGATGATCGTCAGCGCGGTCGCGGCTCTCTGCGGCGCAAGGATCGACGACGACGCGATCCGGAGCGGCAAAAAGACGGCGGAGATAACCGGCGTGTTCGATGCAAAACCATCGCTCAGAGAGCGCCTTGACGGTTCGGGGATCGCCGTTGAAAATGAGATCATCATACGGCGCAACATTGAGCGCGGCAAGCGTCAGAGTTCCTACGTGAACGACCGGATGGTGAGCCTCAGTTTCCTGCGTGATATCGCCCGGGAGATGGTCGATCTGATCGGGCAGCACGAGAACCAGTCGCTCTTTGAGAAACGCAACCACCTGGCACTGCTCGATGCCTATGCCGGGCTGGATAGTATGAGAAACGAGTACCAGAAATTGTATGATGGGTACCGTCAGCTGCAGGGCAAGCTCAAAATGCTGCTCGAGCAGATCGAAGCGCGGGACGAGCGGATCGATCTGCTCAGGTTCCAGATCGACGAAATCGAGAAAGCCGGCCTGCAGCCGAAGGAAGAGGATGACTTGAACGTCGAGCGGAACCTGCTTCTGACGAGCGAGAAGCGGGCGCTGCTGGTCAACGCGCTGCTGAACGAGCTCTACGAACAGGATGGCTCGGCCGTGGAGAAGCTTTCGAGCATCGGCAAATCCCTGGAGGAGCTTGCTGTACTTGACAGCCAGCTCGCCACGTGCAGCGGGCAGATCGGCGATGTCCTATCCACGGTCGACGAGATCTACCGGCTGATAAGCAGCTATCAGAGCAGGATCGAGTTCTCGCAGGAGAGGCTCGATCATGTCATTGGCCGCCTGGAGACGATTAGCCAGATGAAGAAGAAATACGGCAAGTCGATCGAAGAGATCGGCGGCTACCTCAAGCGGATGAAGGACGAACTGCTGATGATCGAGACCCGCGACGAGGAGATAGAGAAAACGAGGGAGTCCATCACCGAGGTCGAGAGCGTCGTTTCCAGACAGGCGGATGACTTATCAATCCGTCGGCGCAAGGCGGCCGTTGACCTGGAGAAGGAGATCATTGGTCTGCTGAGACAACTGGGCATGGAGAAGGCGGCTTTCAGGATCCGGTTCACGAAGACCGAGGCCACCGCGCTCGGCAAGGATGAGGTGGAATTCTACATATCAACGAACCCGGGTGAGGATCTGAAACCGCTCGTGAAAGTGGCGTCGGGCGGCGAGATCTCGCGCATCACGCTCTGCTTGAAGACAATATTGTCGGATGTCGACAAGATACCCACGGTCATCTTCGACGAGGTCGACATCGGCATTGGCGGTAGGATTGCCGAGGCCGTGGGTGATCTGCTCGCCAAGGTGAGCAAGAACCACCAGATCGTTTGCGTCACCCACCTGCCGCAGATACCGACGTTTGCCGATAACCATATCCTGGTCAAGAAGGAAATCGCGGATCAAACCACCAATACCCGGGTGACAAAGCTGGATGAAGCGAGCAGAAAGATGGAGATCGCGCGCATGCTCGGCGGCCGGGAAATCACGGTCAAGACGAGAGAGCACGCGGCTGAGATGCTCCAGAAGAGAAAGAGGAAGTAGGGCGGTGAACATGAAGCAGTACACCATGACGATGTCCAATATGATAACCATCTTTCGGCTCGTGCTTCTGCCGTTGATCGTGTATTTATTGGTCACGGGCAACCGCGTCGCGGCATTCGTTATAATGCTCGCCGCGCTGCTTTCTGATGGCCTCGACGGGTACCTGGCAAGAAGGTTTCACCAGGAATCAAGGCTTGGCCGGTTCCTCGATCCATTGTGCGATAAGATTTTTCTTGCCGTCATTCTCGTAACGCTGCATCACCTGGAGGCAATACCTCTGTGGATAGTCGTGGTCATCATCCTCAGGGATTTCCTGATCCTTCTGGGCAGCTGCATACTACTGAAGAACAGATCGGTTGTTGAGCCATCCAACACGTTCGGCAAGCTGACGGGATTCGTTTTCGGCGCGATGATCCTGGCCTTCACGATCGACCTGAGGATTATCGGAAACATTCTGATGTACTTGAGCATCCCCCTTATGATGGTTGCGTTCATAAGTTATTCAGTCAATTATCTGAAGAAAATGAGAGGAGTATGATGAAACCAATATTCTTCACGAAAATGGAGGGCACCGGCAACAATTTCCTTGTGATCGATAACCGGAATGGCTATCTGACCGTGAATGTCGTCAGCCAGACCGTGAACGAGTTCGTCAAGGACCTTGCGAATTGCCAGCTCGGCGCAGGCTCGGACGGGGTGATTCTCCTGGAACAGTCGGCCGACTATCCGTTTGAAATGCGCTATTTCAACCGTGATGGCAGTGAGGCGGTCGCGTGTCTCAATGGCGCGCGCTGTGTGGTTAGTTACGCTTTCCGGCTCGGCCTGCTGCGGGACAAGGGCAGGTTCGCTTCGGCGTCGGGTCCCATCGGCTACTATTACCGGGACGGCGATGTGAGTATCGAAGTGCCGCCGCCGGTCGATGTGAAGATGAACTTCAGCTTCACCGTCAGCCGGAAGAAATACAGCGTCAACTTCCTGCGCGTCGGTGTGCCCCACTGCGTGATCTTTGTCGATGATCCTGAGAAAGTTGATGTGAAGACCCTGGGCAAGGCGATCCGGAATCACAAGACATTCAAGCCCGAGGGGACGAATGTCGATTTCGTGAAGGTCGAGAAGGACAACATGCATGTCCGGACCTATGAACGGGGCGTGGAAGACGAGACGCTGTCCTGCGGCAGCGGCGCCCTGGCTTCGGCGTACATCGCGACGAAGCTCTTCATGGTCCAGTCACCGGTTATATGCAGGACCAGTGGCGGCGAGCTGATCGCCACGATCAAGGACAAGTTGTACCTGGAAGGTCCGACCCGGTACGTCTACGACGGGGTGTACTACATAGAATAGCAGCGTAAACCCGAAGGCATCACGTCGGTCTGATCAATCAAACGCCGAGCACGCGGTGGATCCGCTCCAATGCCCACTGGAGCTCCTTGCGTCCGATGACCAGGGGCGGGGCAAAACGCACGACCATATCGTGCGTTTCCTTGGCCAGAACGCCCAGTGCCATTAATTCCTCGCAGTAGGGTCTCGCCTTTTCATTGAGCTCGATACCGATCAAGAGCCCCTTACCGCGCACTTCGCAGATCCTCGGGTTGTTGATCTTCCTGAGTTCGGCCATGAACCATTCGCCCGTTTCAAAGGCGCGCCGCGCGAGGTTTTCCTCGACGATCACATCGAGGGCGGCCATGCCGATCCTCGAGGCCAGGGGGTTGCCGCCGAAAGTCGAGCCGTGATCGCCCGGTTTGATCACCGACATGATCGCGTCATCGCAGGCGATCGCCGAGACCGGGTAGAACCCGCCGCTCAAGGCTTTTCCGATGATCAGGATATCAGGCCGGATATCTTCATATTCATAGGCGAATAGCCGGCCCGTCCTTCCCAATCCGGTCTGTATCTCGTCGAGCACGAGCAGGATATTGTGCCTCCGGCAGATGTCACGACACTGGCGCAGGTAGCCGTCATGCGGGACGATCACGCCGCCTTCGCCCTGGATCGGCTCGACCATGAAGGCAACCGTATTCTTATTGACCGCCTTCTCGAGCGCATGCGTGTCGTCATACGGTATTATCTTGAACCCCGGCGTGAACGGGCCGAACCCGGCGCGGTACTGCGCTTCAGAGGAGAACCCGACGACCGTCGTCGTGCGACCGTGGAAGTTATTCTCGCAGACGATTATTTCTGCGGTATTGTCTTTGATTTTCTTCTTGGTGTAGCCCCATTTGCGCGCCACCTTGATAGCGGTTTCGACGGCCTCGGCTCCGGCATTCATGGGCAGGGCCTTCTCGAATCCGGTGAGCGTGCATATCTTCTCGAGGAACGGGGCCATCGTGTCATTATGGAACGCGCGCGACGTGAGCGTAAGCCTTTTGGCCTGTTCGTTCATGGCGCGGGCGATCCTCGGATGGCAATGTCCCTGATTGAGCGCTGAATAGCCGCTCAGCATGTCGAGGTATTTCTTGCCTTCGACATCCCAAACCCAGACGCCTTTGCCGCGCGTGAGCACCACGGGTAGAGGGTGATAATTCTGGGCACTGAACCGGTCCGTGAACTCAATGTAATCCTTGTTCGTTTTCATTCAACCTCCATGTCGCTTTCCTATTATACAGGAAAATTTCCGATTTTCAAGCGTGGCATTGACACGATTTCGATTTGTACTATAATTCATCGTGTGTTTCATAATTGCTTTCTTGTTCAGCGCAGATACGACCGCGATCGATACCGCGAGAACGTATGAAATTCCGGAGGTAGTGAATTCATGCCATGACATGCTGGTCAGCAATGAGGTCGCGCCGGGATACTATGACAATAAGGTGGCGGACATGTTATTGAACCTTCCGCTGGTGTCGGTTTCATACGGTATCGGCCGGTTCAGTGCGGGTGTTGGTAAAGGCCGCAAACCGTACTATACGAGGATCTATCTCAATGGCCGCCCGTTATACCACCATCCGCTGGGTTATTTCAATCTCGGCTTCCTGCCGCTTCATTTCCTGGAACGGTTATCCATCGGACAGATCGCGGCCGGGGCTCAACTGAGCTGCATCAATTTTGTATCCAAAGTGAATCGCTATGACCGGCCGTACTCCCGCGCCGACTTCGTGCTGGGCAGTTATCAAAGCAACACCTATGGATTTGACCTGACGCGCGCCGTTTCCGATGATCTGGGGTTCTATTTGAGCGGGTCGTATCACCGGACCGACGGGCATCGCGAGAACTCGGATGCGCAGGTTCTGTCCTTTTATTCGCATTTCTATGCCGATAGCCCCCTGCCGCTGCGGTTCGACTTCTTCTACGTTGGCCTTGACTATGGATTTCCAGGATCCACGATACTGCCACTTACCGGCCAGGAACGGGATCAATTCATTGATGTCAGCGCGACGGCTGGTATTGACCGGGGTGCGTTCACGCTATTCTACGATCACGAACTTCTCGATTACCGCGATACCCTGCACGACAAGTCGCTCCGGGTTGAGGCCGACCATTTTGGATTGTTATGTGAGCGGCATGATACCGTTTTTTCAACCGCCCTTGATTACGGCGCGCGCGGTTCGGTGACAAGTCTGGACGGCGGTGCGTACCTTCCGACCGGCCTCCACCGGCTCGACGTATGGGTCCGGCTGAACAAGTCCCTGGGCCGGGCTTACGCGCGGGCTTCAGGCCGTATGGAATCGGCCAACTATCACGAGATCTTTCTGTGTCCCAAGATCGAGTTCGGCCTGCACCTGACCGGTTCGGCCTATCTCAGCGCCGCCCTTTCCAGGGACGCGCGGCCTCCTTCTGATTTCGAGCGCTGGGCGCCATTCGATTCGCTGATCCCGTATTGCACCGTTGCCGGCAATCAATTATTGTCGGCCGAGTATTGCCGGGTCGCTGAGGTTGGCCTGAGTGGAGATGGTTTTCTGGTGAATCTATACCGGCTCAATTATGACGATTATATCACAGTATCATCGGTGAACCGGTATGTCAATGTGCCGTCCTGGGAAACGAGCGGCATCGAAGGTTATGTGAATCTGCCGCTGCGTTGGTACAACACCGACCGCAGTACGGCGACGGAATTTACGGTCGGGTTCAGCGGCAATGTTCAATTGTCCGGCGATACGGCACATTATTCCCCGCATTCCAGCGCAAGCGCAGTCGCTGCGGTCAAGCGCGATACGCGCCGGTTCGGATGGGGAGTGGCTCTGCGCGCGCAGTACAGCGCAGAGAGGCAGGACCTTGCGGGTGAGGAGTATTCCGGGTATAATAATATCTCGGCGGCCGGACTGATCAGATTCATGAGTCTGTCCTGCGTTGCCAGATTGAATAACATACTGGATGAAGAATACGCTTGCTTGCCGTTCTTCCCGATGGCGGCGAGGAATTTCGATATTTCGGTCAGGTGGGAATTCTGGGATTGAATGCTGATCTTGAGAGTCGATGATCGTTTGATCCATGGCCAGGTGATCGCGGGATGGGCAAGGCCGCTGGGCATCGACCGCGTTGTGCTTGTCTCGGACCGGTTGAGCCATGATGAATGGTCGTGTAATGCCTACCGGCTGGCGATCCCCGAAGGCATTGATTTCCTCTGCTACACAATAGAGGAATGTGTCAGGCGTTTGAGCGGTGCCAACAAGCAAAGGACGATGATCATCGTTGAGTCGATAAACGAAGCTTCGGCGCTTGTGCAGCGCGGATTGACCGTCCCGGAGGTTAACGTGGGCGGCCTCGGCTACCATGAAGGAACGAGGGAGATCGCACCTTATATCCATCTCTCGCCAGCCGATATCGAATCGGTAGTACTTCTGCACAACCTTGGCATCAGGGTGACGGGCAAGCAACTGCCGAATTCGGTGGCGGTGGACGTTGTCAAGAAGCTCGCTGGCATCAAATGAATTGCCGCATGGCGGATGGTAAAGGAGGAAATTCGAGGTGAATGTTCTGCTCTTGAGCCTGCTCGGCGCGGTTATTATCCTGGACAAATACGCGCTTGGTGAATTCGGCATATCTCAGCCGATAGTAACCGGAGCCATAATCGGCGCCATTTTTGGCGACATCTGGTTCGGGATATTCCTGGGCGCGATGGTGCAATTGGTCTTTCTGGGCGGATTGCCGATCGGCCGCGACATCCCGCCAGACGGGCAGGCGGCCGGGATCATCACGGCAACGAGCTATTTTCTCTTGAGGGGTTCGAATATTATGGCGCATTCCCTGGGCGTTGCTGCGGTGCTCGGTCTTATTGGAGGTGTCGTGGGCGGGTTTTTCGATGTAATTGCCCGCCGGTTTAATGAAAAGTTACACACTCATTTCCTGGTTCACGAGGAATGGCTTTATGTATGCCACGCGGCCGGACTCGCGACGGCATTCCTGCGGGGATTCGTTCTTTTCCTGCCGGTATTTGCGTTTTCGAGTGTCTTCGTCATTCCCGGCATCTTCCCCCAGATCACCAAGGAAACGCTGACGATAATCGGCATGAGTCTGGGACTGGCGAATTCCTTCTATCTCTTTGTCAAGATGAAGACAGTGGTTTATCTATTGATCGGAGGCGTATGCGGCTTGGCCTTAGCCGTCTTATAAGGATATTCTTTCAGAGTCTGTTCCTCCAGACTTCATGGTCATTCATGTCGATGCAGAGCATGGGTTTCCTGTCCGGTGTGCTGGTCGGCGTTGACGGGGCAAAACACGCCGGGATCATCAGCGCCCGCAAGGGACTATTCAACACACATCCCTACATGGTGTCCTATATCGTGGGCGCAACGGTTCGGGCATATGATGAAGGAACAGCTTCGGCCGAGGAGGTAAATAGATTCCTGAGCGTTGCCCAGACCAGTTTTGCATCGGCCGGTGACCTTCTATTCTGGCGAACACTGCGGCCAGCACTGCTCCTGCTGTCGGTTATTCTGGGCGTCCGCTACGGGTTGATCGGCCCCCTTTTCTTTCTCGTTGTCTACAACGGTTTCCACCTGTATCACCGGATCCAGGGGATCAGGGACGGGTATAAGATGGGCTGGGATGTCATATACGTGTTGAAAACGAAAAGGTTCACGCTGACCAGGCAGGTTTTTGAGGTGGTGGGCACGCTGCTCTGCGGCTTGCTGCTTTCACTGGGATCTCCGGAGTTGAGGTATATACTGGTAATTCCGCTGACCGCGCTGTTCGTGATAATGCTGATACGACGATACTCGGCGGTTATGATAATAGTATCCGCTTTGCTCGTATTGCTGATCATCGGCATGGTGTAGTATATGATCAAAGAGAACATCACCATACTGAACGAGAATGGTCTGCACGCACTGCCCGCGTCCCGTTTTGTGAAACAAGCAGAGAAATTTGCGAGCAACGTTACCTTGACGAAGGAGGGGGTGAAGGTCAGCGGTAAGAGTATAATGGGCATCTTGACCCTCGCGTGCGAGAAAGGCAGCATGGTCATGTTGACGACCGACGGCAGGGATGAGGAAGAAGCGGCGGCAGCGTTGAGGAAAATACTGGAAGGGCAGGATTAATGGCTAAAGAACGCATTCTTAAAGGTATTGCCGTGTCAAAAGGTATTGGCCAGGGCGTTGTTTTCATCTATGAAACGAAGGACGTCGAGGTCGCGCAAACACCGGCCCCGGTGCAGTACCCTGATAAGGAGGTCGCGCGGTTCCTGGAGGCAATTGCCAGGACCGAAGGAGAGTTGAACAACATAAAAGAACGCATTAACGCGGAAACCGGCGCCGATTTTGCACAGTTCCTCGACGCGCAGATACTCATGTTGCGCGACCGTGACATCATCAGTGCGGTCAGCGAAGCGATAGAGCAGGAAAAGACAAATGCCGAATTCATCTACCACCGGATCCTCAGTATGTACGCAAAAAAACTGGAGGCAAGCAAGGACCAGTATCTCAGGGAACGTGTCATGGACATCTGGGATGTGGGCACCAGGGTATTACGCAGCCTTGCCGGTTTGACCCACAGCTCGGTAGTGGATGTGCCGCCGGGATCGGTGCTCGTCGCGCATGATATCTCGCCTTCTGAAGCGGCGCTGATCAATCCGGCAAATGTCCTCGGCATTGCGATCGAGGTCGGTGGTCGGACATCGCACACGGCGATCACGGCGCGCGCCCTGGAAATCCCGGCCATCGTCGGCGTGGAGAATATGCTGGCGAAGATTAGAAACGGCGAGCAGGCGATAATCGACGGCAACCGGGGTATCATTATCCGCAGCCCAACGCCGGGGCGTGTCCAGTTCTACCAGAGCGAGATCAAAAAGGAGGTTGAGTTCCAGAAAGTGCTTTCGCCTTACTGCGAACTCCCGGCCAAGACGCGCGATGGACGTCAGATCGACATCTCGGCCAACATCGAGTTTTTCATCGAATACGCCCACGCCAAGAGATACGGTGCGATGGGGATAGGATTGTTCCGGACCGAATTCCTATACCTCACGCGACGCGGCAATCCATCAGAAGAAGAGCAGTTCCGGGTGTATAATGAACTGGCAAAGAAAATGAAACCCGATCCGGTGATCATCAGGACCTATGACCTGGGCGGTGATAAGATATTCTCTGATTACCGGGAAGCCAATCCATTTCTGGGCTGGCGCGCGATCAGGGTGTGTATGGACGATCTTGATTTTTTTAGAACGCAGCTGCGCGCGATCTTGCGTGCATCGGTCAACCGCAACATCAGGATCATGTACCCGATGATCTCTACCTACGAAGAGATCAAGAAGGCAACTGCATATTTCCACGCGATAAAGAAGGAGTTACATGGTGAAGGCGTTGATGTTGATGATGACATACAGATCGGCATAATGGTCGAGACGCCATCCGCGGCGATCATGAGCGAGCAGCTGGCGGCGCATGTTGATTTCTTCAGCATCGGGTCCAACGACCTGACGCAGTATGTCCTGGCGGTTGACCGGGGCAACGAGCGGGTGAGCCATCTCTTCGACCATTTCCACCCCGCGGTATTGCGCCTGATAAAACAGGTGATCGGTGCCGGTCACATGGCCCACATATGGGTCGGCTTGTGCGGCGAACTTGCCGCCGATCCCCTGGCGATCCCCCTGCTGATCGGTCTCGGCGTTGATGAACTGTCGATGAGCCCGGTGGCGATCCCCAAGGCAAAGATGGTCCTGCGTGCCCTTACCGTACCCGAATGCGAGCGCATCGCGGAGAGAGCGCTCGCTTTCCGCAGCGCGGGTGAAGTGAAGAAATTCCTACGCCGCATGATAACAAAAGAATTCCCGGCGATCGGGGGCATAATCGGAGGTGCACCATGATGCGCGAGATCATATATTCGCTGCCCGAGCAGATAAGGGAGGCGGCGGGTTCGGTGCCCGAGAGATTGTTCCGTAACCGGGTTTATGATAATGCTCTGATTTGCGGCATGGGCGGTTCCGGGATCAGCGGTGAGATCGCTGCCGCTCTGTACCCTCAAGTGAGAATTACCGTGAACAAGGACTATCTGGTCCCGGGATTCGTGGACAAGAAGACGCTTGCCATCCTTGTCAGTTATTCCGGCAATACCGAGGAGACTCTGGCCAACTACGGCCAGCTATTACGGCGCGGCATAGATATGGTCTTGATATCCTCGGACGGCAAATTGCATAAGAAGAAGGCTGGCCGCAAGATCAAGGTACCCGCAGGATTGCCGCCGCGGGGCGCGCTGGGTTATCTGTTCACGCCCCTGCCCATGATCATGCGCCGGGCTAACTTGATACCGCGCGATCCGCGCCGTGAACTGCAAGAGCTTGCGGCGTTCCTCGCCGGTCAGCGTGACCGCATCGAGGAAATGGCGCGTGGACTGGCGCCTGGATTCGCCGGCCGGTTGATCATTCTCTACGCAGACTCCGCGGCTTTCGTGCCGGTGGCCAATCGCTGGCGGTGCCAGCTTAACGAGAATGCCAAGGTCTTTGCCCATTACAATGTGATACCCGAGATGAATCACAATGAGATAGTGGGTCTGGGCCGGCCGGAGAAATTCAATCCCGACACTTCGGTGATCTTCATCAACGATCCGCTTTCGCATCCGAGGAACAGGACCCGGCGCCGCTTGCTGAAATCGCTGATCGGTAACGAGCTTCCGGCGATCGTTGAGATCAGCCCCAAAGGGAAAAATGTCATGCAGCATATGTTCTGGGCAATAATGCTGGGTGATTTTGTCAGTTACTACCTGGCGCTCGAACAGGGTGTCGACCCGCTGCCGGTTGTCAGGATAGAGGAATTGAAAAGAAAGCTCGCAGGGCACAGACAAAAGATCGATAAGCGGTAGAACAATCTGTAATCTATGAATACGCGGTTCCTTGCAGGGAAAATAACCGATGTGCTTACCTATCTGAGGAAAGAAAAGAATTACTCGGAACACACGATCCGGGCCTACCGGCAGGACATCGGAGGGTTTTTCGATTTTCTGCAGGAGAAAGGAATATCGACCGTAGATACAGATGTCCTGTTATCCTTTGTCGCTTCTCTTCTGAGATATGGTCTGGAGCCGGCGACGGTGGCGCGGAAACTGTCGAGCCTGAAATCGTTTTTCAAGGTATTGAAGCGGCTCGGTGTCGTATCCCAGAGCCCGGCCGATATGATCAGAACGCCCAGGAAGAAAAGACACCTGCCCGGGGTTCTTACTTATGAACAGATCGAGGAGGGGATGAAGATCGAGAACCCGCGCGACCGGGCAATGATGGAGCTGCTCTACTCATGCGGCTTGCGCGCCAGTGAACTCGTCGGTCTGAATCTCGATGATATTGATTTCGGGCAGGAGGAAGTCCGGGTCATGGGCAAGGGAGGCAAGGAGCGGATCCTGCCCATGGGCCGGATTGCGATCGAAGCGGTGAAGAGTTATCTCGGTGCGCGTCGACCACGGGCGGAACAGGGCACACAGCCGGCGCTCTTCCTCAATTACCGGGGCGGCCGGTTGACAACCCGGTCGCTGCAGAATATCGTCCGCAAGTGCCTGGTCAGGGTTGCCCGGGCGGCCGGCACCAATCCGCATGTCCTCAGGCATAGTTTCGCCACCCACATGCTCGAACGCGGCGCCAACCTGAGAGCGGTGCAGGAACTCCTCGGGCACGCATCACTCTCCACGGTTCAGATATACACGCATCTCACGGCGCAACGCTTGAAAGATGTGTATGCGAAAGCGCATCCGAGGGGGGAGTAGGTATCGTGGCGAAGACACACATTGTCATCCTGCTGCCATTGGTCGCGCTTATCTGCTCATCGTCGTGCAGCCGTGCATGCGGGCTGCGCGCAATACGCAGCGGAGATTTCAGTATTGTACAGAGGGGGTCGTACCGTGGCTGGTTGACCATGGTCACCGAAGGTATGGAACAGGTCGAGGCCGCAGAACGGTTGCGCGCGATGGTCGATAAGAATATAGAGGTCTTGAACATGATAAGCGACCGATTTCATGTGATCGAACATGTAGGTTACAGGTTCAAGTACGCGGCGCTCGATGTTGAGAGCAATGAACTCGTGTTGCGTTACTTTACGCGGATAGTCGAGCATCCCCTGTATGCGGGTTACCAGATACAATTGGTTTTTGACGGCGGTTCCCGGCGGTTGAAAGGGGTCTATACGGCGGAGGTGCCGCTTGAGTAATGCTGTGCTCATTATCATTTTATTGCTGCCGGCAGATCCCGATGCGGCGCGGTACCACGAATTCGAAATGGCCGTTCGACCGAGTTATGACAACTATTTCCGGTCCGGATTGCACCGGTTCATCCGCGGCGATGTAGAGGAGAGCATTGGTTTGTTCGAGAAAATCAAGTCTGCCGATCATGACGCGTACTACTATCTGGGCATTGCTCATTACCGGCAGGGCGATCATGAATGGGCGGCCGATTGTTTCAGGACGGTAAGCCGCAGACGACCCGCTATCTGGCAGCCCTACTACTTCCTCAGTTTGATCGCCCTGGAGAGGCACGATATCGACGGCGCACGCCGTTTCCTCGGGAAAATAACCGATCTCGATAGCCGGGCAAGAATTGCGGGGTACATTTCTGATTACGAAATGCTCGAGCAAGCCCAGCGCAGTTATGCTGCAGGCCGGTATGAGGAGGCGCTTCAACTCTACGGCAGGATCACAGCGTTCCACGGTTACCGGGACATCGGGATGGCCCTCACCTACGTAAAGATGGGCCGGCACCGCGAGGGGCTGGTTCTGCTGGACAGTATCGTTGAACACAGCAGCGATCAGACACTAATGTTACGGGCGGGATACGAAGCCGCCAGACAGTATGCGTTACTGCAGGAAATAGACAGGGCAAAGCAGTATCTGCATGAATACCTGCGCGTCATGCCTGATGATAATGCGAAATTCCTCATGGGCAGGATACTGAACGATGAGGCGAAGTACGACTCGGCCGCTATCTACTTGGCCGACCTGCCGGATTCGGTCGACAGCTTTCTCTTCTTTAAAGGACGGGTCGGCTACTTTCTTGGTTCGTGGGGCAGCGCCGAAGAGAAGTTGATGCTTCATCGTGAGATCCATCGGAATTCACCGTATGCAGACCGGGCGCTGTATATCCTGGCTTCGATCAATCACAAGCGCAAGGAATACGGGCATGCGATCCGGTTCTGGCAGGAACTCGTTGATTCATTCCCTGCATCGCGGTACGTCGCCGCATCGCTGGCCTCTATCGGTGATTCATACTTCAATTTGCAGGAATACTCGATGGCGCTTTTTGCGTACAATCGCGTCGCCGGTCATAATCCTTCAGAGCAGACATCGGCGGAGGTCGGCTTGAAAACATACGAAACCAAATTCCACCTCGGACACTACCCATCGTTGATTGATGCACTTAGAAACTATATCAGGGAGAATCCAGGATCGACCTTGCGCGCCAGGGTGAGACTGCGTATCGCGCAACTTCATTATGAACGGCAAGAATACTACCGGAGCATTGATGAATTGAACGGCGTGATCGAGGAAAACAGAGGACAGCCGGTCGAGGCTGAGGCGCTGACGCAGAAGATACAGGCGGTCCAGGCGGTCAAAGACACATTCGAATTGTTCAAGTGTTTGCGCTCACTATTGAATAGCCGGGGCCTGGCCGAATACCGTCTCTACGCGGCCAATGAGATCGGCGCCCTGTGGGCCGGTGAGATGAGATACGACTCCGCGCTGCACTACTACAACCTGCTGCTTGAAGCGGAAACCTATCGCGAGAGCGCCATGCTGAAGATCGCCGACATCTACGGACGGTTGGGCCGTACCCAGGAGTCGCTCGCAATAATAGAACGTCTGATTTCTTCATACCCGCAATCAGTCTATATGGTCGATGCTCACATATTGAGATCGCGCGCGCTGAAGAACGAAGGCCAGTATGATGCGGCAAAGCAGGTTCTCATCGAGTTAACCGAGCGGATCGGTGAACGAGCTGATGTCTGCATGGAGATCGGCCACCTGTATTACGAGTCTGGACAGTTCGTGGAAGCCCGGCAGAGTTACTTGAGGGCCTGCGCTTTGTATGAGCAGCACCGGGACAATGCCGCCCGGTCACTGATACTCGCCGGTGATGCGTCGGTGGCGATCGGTGATGAGGACCAGGGCAGGGAGCATTATCTGCACGCCAGCATGATCGCGGAATCCCCGCTTCTCAAGAGCGGCGCGATACAGAAGCTCAACAAACTGGGCGACCGTTAGCCGTATGCGGATGCGGCGACTGCTTGATCGCAGTGCCGCGGCGGTCTATTTTAGCAGACTGCTGATCTTCGTCAATTCTTCTTTCAAATCGCGCAGGAACTTATTCCTGTTCTTCAGCGGAAGGGACAATTGCTCGGGTCCTTCGATGATCTGTACGATCTTCTTCTTGCCTCCCGCGATCGTGTAACCTTGCTCGTGCAGGACATTTCTGATCATAC
Organism: Caldifarciminota bacterium; assembly: GCA_014859085.1. Classification (GTDB taxonomy): domain Bacteria; phylum Hydrothermota; class Tepidihabitantia; order SM23-42; family SM23-42; genus SM23-42. Next base: position 4,320 of record JACUUY010000030.1, on the reverse strand, counting down.
GGACAATATCAACGTCTTTCTTCGTGTAGTATCTTCGTCCGACCCGGTTGCGCCTGGGCCTTAGTATCGAGAATTCCTTTTCCCAGTAACGCAAGACATACGGCTTGAGTTCCAGCATATCCGCCACTTCTTTGATTGAATAGAATTCCTTTTCAGCCATACTCCTCCCTGGATCAATGTTCTGACCACTCATGTTTCAGCGGTCTGTTCATCAGATCGCTTATCGCCGTTTTCGGCGGTTTGTTCTGATATAGAATATCATACACTGCTTCACATATCGGCATATCGATAGCGTGCCGTTCGGCCATTGACATTACTGCCCTGGCCGTCGGCGCACCCTCCGCGACCATGATCATTTCGCGGCTTGCCTGGGCAAGGGTCTTGCCGGCGCCGATCTTTCTGCCCAAAATATGATTTCTGGATTCATCGCTGAACGCGGTTGTTACCAGATCGCCAAGACCCGATAGTCCCCAGAAGGTCTGTGCCTGGGCGCCCATCTTCACGCCGAGACGCTGTATTTCAACGATGCCGCGGGTGATCAGCGCGCCCTTGGCGTTCGTGCCGAAGCCCAGGCCGTCACTCATGCCGCAGCCGATGGCGATGACATTCTTGAGCGCGGCGCCCAGTTCAACGCCGACGAGGTCGTTCCCCTCATATATGCGGAAGTATGCGGTAGATAGCGCCGTCTGCAGTTCATGCACGGCGCTTGGACCGCGGCCGACGATGACGACCGCGGCCGGTTCCTTTCTTATCAGCTCATTGGCAATGCACGGGCCCGACAGGACACTGATCTTGTCTCGGGCCCCGGTCAGGTCCGCGATGATCTCAGACGGCCGGCACAGCGTGCCGATCTCGATCCCCTTGGTCAGGCTGAGATAATATTCGCATCTGATCTCAAGTCCTTTCATCAGCTCAACGACGCTGCGCAGCGCCTGTGAGGGGACCGCAAACACGATCAGATCGGCGCCCGTGATTACGTGCTCAATGCTCCAGTGGAGTTCAATATCATCGGGTATCCGGTGCCCGATCAGGAACGGTTCGTTATTCCTCGTGGCCGCCACGTGGCGGCAGCGCTCCTTATCGTATTCCCATATTTTCACCCGATGGTGATTACTGTGCTGCATGATGCCGAATACCGAGCCCCAGTTGCCGCATCCTAGGATAGCTATTTTCACCGCCTCCTCCACAGGATTGTTCTGGGTTCCTTCCGATTGATGAGCCTTCCGATGTTGGCGCGGTGGGCGTAGATGACGAGGGCGGCGATGAAGATAAAGAGGAGCCGGTCCCAGGTATTTCCGTCCCGGAGGATAAACGCAAGCAAGGGCAGGGCAACAGCGAAACACATGGAAGCGAGCGACACGAGCAGCGTGGAGAGATAGACGAGCAGCCAGATCCCCAGGGCCAGAAGGAACGAGCGCGCCGTCAGGGCAACGGCAACGCCGATCGTGGTCGCGACCCCTTTACCGCCGTGGAAGCCAAAGAATGGATTGAAGATGTGGCCCAGAATGGCGCCGGCGCCGGCCAGGGTGCCGAAACCAAACAGGGCATGAGCAAGCAGCACCGGTACGATCCCTTTCAACGCGTCGAGCACGAAACCGGCGGCAAAGAATGGAAACCCCAGGGTGCGTCCGAGGTTCGCGGCGCCGATATTGCCGCTGCCCACCTTCTTCAGGTCGATGCCGCGCATCCGGCCGAGCATGTACGAGAAAGGGATCGTCCCGAAGAGCAGTCCGATCAGAAAAGAAACAATGTATGCCATTATTTCTTCACCGGTGACGGCGCTTTCCCTTGACGTTGGTTCGGATGAGGATCGGGATCCCGGAGAAGCCAAGATAGTTTCGGATCTGGTTGCGCAAGTACTTGATGTAGCTTTCCTTGACCCGCGAAGAAATGGTCGCTTCAAATATCGGCGGTCGCATCCCGGTCTGCCGCAGTTTGAGGAGCGCACCGTCCGGGGGCGGTTTGAGCGATGCGACCATGGTGTCAAGCAGACCCTGGTTCACGGTCTTGCTGCTCTCGCGGTGGATGTCAATGACCTTCGACATCAGATCATCGACGTTGGTGCCCAGTTTTGCAGATATCGGAATGACCGGGACAAAATCCAAGAAAGGCATTGATTTCACCGTCGAGGGGATTATCCGGTGAAGGTCGCGCTTGCCGATCAGATCGATCTTGTTGGGAGCGATGATCAAGCTCTTTGCTTTGGATAGAACGAGGGCGGCGATCCTCTGATCCTGGTCGACGATGCCGGCCCCGGTGTCGAATGTCAAAATCGCAACGTCGGTCCGATCGATCATTTTGATCGCCCGCATTACGGAGTAGAATTCGATCGGCTCCTTGATGCGGGACCGCTTTCTGATGCCCGCGGTGTCGATGATCTCTATTGTCTTGCTGCCGTATTCGACCCGGACGTTCACCACGTCCCTTGTCGTGCCCGGTTTGGCGTCGACGATGGCTCTTTCTTCCTTGAAGAACGCATTGAGCAGCGTGGACTTGCCGGAATTCGGACGTCCCAGAATGAGCAGACGGATGATGTTCGATCGCCGAGAGATTCGCTGGGCCGGGATTCGCTCCAGCGTGGCATCCATGATGTCGCCAAAACCAAAACCTGCCTCGGCCGAAACCGGGAACATTTCATTATGGCCCAGTTCGTGGAATTCCGCGGCATGATGAACGACATGGTCATTGTCGATCTTGTTGACCAGCAGGAACACGGGTTTGCCGGTTTTCCTGAGTTCGTCACTTATATCGCGGTCGGCCGGTTTGAGCCCGGCGCGACCGTCAACGACGAAATATACCAGATCGGCCTCCTTGAGCGCGTTCTCGATTTGCCGTTGTATGCTGTGCGCCAGGGCGAATTCCTCATCGGGAAAGAAACCGCCGGTATCGATTAGGTCAAACGATCGCCCGCGCCACTCGACCTCGCCATATACGCGGTCGCGCGTGACGCCGGGTTCCTTATAGACGATGCTCTGTCTGGTGCCGGTCAACCGGTTGAAGATCGTTGACTTGCCGACGTTCTTCCGTCCGACGATCGCTACTGCAGGCATCTGACCAGTTCCCGGATCGTTTCCGGAGCGATGATCGCGTGCCGGGCGCTGATCTTGCGGCAGTCCAGGAACTGCTTATCATCGTTAACGCAGTTGGGCGGCAGGATCACCCGGTCGTACTGCCGGCCGTGCTGCGCGATAGCGCGGTTCAGATCCTGGCCGCAGATCAAGCCGGAGACGGTGACACTCCGGCCAAAGAAACGGTTAGCGACGCTCTCTATATCGACATCGATCTTCGATTCGAGCTGTGCTTTGAGGCACTGCAGGAACGAACAGGCAGCATCGCCGGTCAGCACCAGGTATTTTCCTTTCGTTTTTCTGATCTTCTTGATACTTTTGATCTCTTCGAGCAATCTCCTTGCCATGCCGATACCGTTCTCGTATTGAGGGAAATCGTCGTAGTACTCTCTTTGCGGCATGGGCAGCCCGGCCTTGACAAAGAATTCATCGGCGAGATAAACAAAGCCGCGGCCGGTTTTCCTGCGAAAACGATCGTGTAATGCTCGCACCGTTCTGATAATGGACCGGCTCTGCTCCCTGGAGACGAGACGCACGCCCTTTGCATATCTGGTCTTGCCGACCGGGACCACGCCGATTGACGTGACGGCCGGGTGCAAACGGCTGAGATCATCGATCGTCCTGGTCAGGCTCCGGCCGTCGGTCATGCCCGGCATTACTACTATCTGGCAGTGCATTTTGATGTTCTCATCCGCGAGCGCCTTGAGGCGTTCATTGATCAATCCCGCTTTCTCATTCTTGAACAGCCTGGTGCGTAACACCGGATCTGTGGTGTGAACCGACACGTAGAGCGGTGAGAGTCTCAGCCGGCCGACCCGGGATATCTCCGGCCGGTCGACATTGGTCAGGCTCAGAAAATTACCGAACAGGAACGACAGACGGTAATCATCATCCCGGAAGTACAGTTCTTTGCGCAGCGATCCGGGGAGCCCGTTTATGAAACAGAAGTGGCAGTCATTTTCACACTGGCGGTAACCAGGTGTTTCGAGCGTGATAGCGATCTTCTCCCGCGCATGGTACATAACGCGCCGGGCAGTGCCGTTGTATTCGATCAGTACGCTTCGGCTCTTGCTTGTGTCGTTGTAGAACTCGAACTCGAGAAAATCATCTACCGGCTGGTCATTGATCATTGCCAGCCGTGCGCCTGGAGGTATCTTCTTGTCCTGGCTGGCAATTATCTTTACCATAACATAATTATAAATCAAATAGGCCGCAATTCAAGTGTTCGTTTAACATCGGTGCCTTCGGATCA
>JACUUY010000169.1 GCA_014859085.1 Caldifarciminota bacterium | reverse complement strand
CAGGAGTAGAGCCTTTGGGACAACGGGGACAGGCACCTTCGGAGCCAGTCACCTCTCCAGTCCCAGGAGTAGAGCCTTTGGGACAACGGGGACAGGCACCTTCGGAGCCAGTCACCTCGTCGCCAGGAGTAGAGCCTTTAGGCGCGTAACATAGGACAACGGGGACAGGCACCTTCGGAGCCAGTCCCTCGTTGCCAGGAGTAGCGCCTTCTCGACCCAGTGTCCGTTCCTACTGCCTATGCTCCCACGAGTACGAATCACGAATAACGAGTACGAATCCCGGATTTAGTATTTTGAATTTAGGATTTGTTATCTAGTATCGAGTATCCAGAATCCAGTATCTCGTTGTTTGGTATCTAGAATCAAGAATCAAGTATCCAGTATCTTTCTGTTCAGTTAGAAGAGGTAGTCGATCTGCAGGTTGAGCTTTGTGCTGTTTTCCCGGTCGATGTAGTCGGTGACGAGCACACCGGGTAGTTCCGGGTAATAGATACGCGTGTTGTTGAGCAATCCCGTGTGCGGGATCATCGTGTATTTGTGGCTGAATTTTGTTTTGACCAGCATGCTGCCGATCTTCTGCGACACGACCGCGAAGAATTTGATGCCGTCGGCGTTCAGGAAATCGATACCCACGTCCTCGAATATCCACTGGCTCATGCCGTCGGTCTTCCAGACCGCTATGCCGCCTTCGAGCGACAACGCGGCCGTGAAGTTGCGGGTGAACGAGACCGAAAGGAACCCGCCGTCCAGGGTCAGATCTTCGCCTTCGGACGCGGTCAGGTCGACGGTGCCGAACCTTGCCTCGATCCTTATCGCGTCGTAATCGCGCAAATACAGGAATGCCTTCAATGCCGACTCGTGGGTCGTGGATAATGTTGCCTGTACCGGCCGCGGGAGGTGTTTTCTCGAAACCTTCCGCGAGAACCTGAGCCGCACCGGCCAGACCGGCTGGTATTCGAATTCGAAATAGCCGCGCTGGTTCGAGAGGTTATGGCTCAGATTTTTATAGACATCGATGTAAGCTCTGGTCAGGATTATGTTCCGTGTCAGCTGGTAACGGGTCTCGAGATAGATACCCTGTTCTGGTTTGGGCGCGGGGTCGTCATACATGCTCGCATATTCCGGATCGACGAGCGCGTACGGCCGCTCGAACGGCGTGTCCTCGAACCTGCGATACTCGGAAAATCCCCGGTTGAACGGGTTGTCGTATGCCACGTCGTAGTGACGGTACAGGCAGTTCAGATAGAGATAGTCGTACTGGACCCTTCCCTTGACAATATAGGCGCTTGCCGGGTTATCTGTGCCGTGCTGCCTCACGTATTCGCCCGAAAGAAACGTGTTGAATACCGGCACCACGAATGTCGCGCCGTAGAACAGCCGCGTGCTGTCATGTGATAGTTGCGTGATCTCCGGGTAGAACGCCGGATCGTATTTGTCGAACGGGATATCGATCCACCGTGGGTCCGGGTTCAATGCCCGGTCATAGGCAAGCCGCATTGCCTCGAGCGAGACCTGCGCGCCCGGCATCAAATGCTCGATCGGCGCGACGCCGAAATTGAAGCCGGATGCCTGCTCCGATACCTTGTCGCGGTATGTCGCGAACCGGTAAGGGTTGTTGAACGTCCGCCAGAGCGTGCCGTCCGGGTTGAGGATTGCATCCCGTATTGTGTTCGAATAGAAGAACGAGGGTATGAAGATCATGTTATCCCGGCCGACCGAGAAATCTCCGGCCGCGCCGAAGAGCGTGTAACCGTAGTTCTCGGTCAGATCGCCATAGAGGCCGGACGAGCGCTCGAAGATCCGTGCCCGGTACTCGTCGCTGTTGTCGATCATCAAACCTTCGCCCCAGACGATTCGGTAATTGCCGACATAGAAGCGGCGGACCGGTCCGATATTGACGAGGCCGGCATAGCCCTTGGCGTCTCCGTAGTACTCGTCGTAGTAGAATCCGGCGCGCAGTTTCTGCCGGTAATTGATCTTCACACGCGCGTCCAGACGGGGCACGCTACGGAGGTTGCGGAGCGTGTCCAGTTCGTCATTGAGATTATCCTTCAGGTAAGCCACGTGGGACGCGTGCCATCCGGACACGTCCATGAGCTTGGTCGCGAGCGTGTCGAATCCGTTCACCGCGGCTTCGAGATACGAGATCCTCGTCGCGATGTTATCGTCCTCGCCGACATCGATCCGGTTGGAATGGCTGAGCCTGAGCCGCGCGTTGCCATACGGTTTTGCGATCGCCGGCGCGGGTTCATACCTGACATACTTGCGCAAGGACGTGTAAGCGTAACTGCCCAGGTTCCTGACCCGGCGCAGGTCGCGCGCCGAACCGATCGCGCGTTCCCGGCGGTGGCGCAATATCGCCGCGGCGTCGATCGGCGTCATGCGGTCTATATTCAGTAATTCGTTGAAATCGGCTTCGTTGATGTATATGGGCGAGCGTATCATCTCTTCCCAGACATCGACCGCGGCTTTGGACGGCGGTTCCTCGCTTGCCAGTTTCTTCTGCTCGTAGAGTATCGAGCTCCACTCAGCGCGCTCAACCGAAGGCACCGCGATCTTGACCAGCGGCTTGATCTTTTCGAAGGTTACGGCATCGACAAACGGAACGCGGCGTAATTCATAGACCGAACTGAAATAGCCATGCAGCTCTCGGTATTCGTAGATCCGGTGCGCCGTTGCCGAATCGACGGGCAGGGTGTAGATCTCTGTAAGGGGTGCGCGGTTGATGTCGAGCTGGACAACCAGCAAAAGGAATATCAGCATCTACATATCAGAAGGTGAAGCCAAGCGTTATCGTGTGACTGAGCGGAAGCTCGGGGACGAACTCAGCAGCATAGTCGAAGCTGAGGAATTTGTAGGCGATCCCGGTTCCCGCGGCGACTACCAGCGGGTTCGTCTTGATCCCGCTTCTCAGGTACAGCAGTTCGAATAACCTGAATTCAGCACCGAGATGGACCCTCATGTCATCGTCCTTCATAGAGAAATCGATCTCCGAGAGGATGCCTTCAAAAGGTTCGTATGAAAGTCCTGCTTTCAATTCAGCCGGCAGTTGGCCGTCGTCGTAGAGGCCGAACTGGGGCCGGTTGAGGTTGTGGCCGTAAACGCCGAGCGACCACTTTTTGTAGATTCTGCCGAGCAGTCCGAAATTCAGACCAAAGGCGTAGGTCTGACCAGTGCGCTCGTTATCGATGATATAGACATCGCCGGCCAGGCCGAACGAGAAAGTTTCGTTGAAACCCGAACCATAGGCAATGGTCACGGCCTGTTCTTTTTGCTCGCTGAACCCGAACTCGCTGAGCTGGATGCCAGCACCGCCCCAGAACAGGGGCCGCGCATAACCCAGAGTAATATTATGCAGTCCTTCGATCCCGCCCAATGCGCGCTCGTAGCCGACCGCGGCGCGATTCTGAGTGAGGGAAGACAACCATGCCGGATTGAGCCGGATCGCGTCTATGCCGTAGCATGAGGCGGTGAGCGCGTGCGCCAGGCCGGTCGCCCGCGCCGACTGGGCGTGGCGTTCAAAAGCGGTGTTGAGGAAAAAGATGAGTATCAGTTCCATTACGGCGTTCCGATCACGATCAGCGCGCGCTTGTAGGTCAGCGCGCCCGCTAAATCGCGCGTTTTCAGGTTGAGCAGGTATATTCCGACCTTGCAGGGCCGCGCCAGGTCATCCTTGCCGTTCCAATAGAGTATGTTCGGCCCGCCGGCGCCCGAATATAGACGCCGGACAACGCGTCCGGACATGTCGTGGATGTCGAGTTCGAGACGGCGATCATACGGCGCGTTGATCCTGATCTGCGCCTGCTCACCGA
>JACUUY010000029.1 GCA_014859085.1 Caldifarciminota bacterium | reverse complement strand
ACGAAACAATTTCTTGACTTCGTGTTCTATTTAACTATAGTATGTTATCCAAGGAGGTACGACATGGCAATGGCGAAGACTCGATATATCTGGATGGACGGAAAATTCGTTGAATGGGAAGACGCGAGAATCCATATAATGTCCCATGTCATACACTACGGTACCGGAGTATTCGAGGGTTTGCGTTGCTACGATACGCCGAATGGCTCAGTGATCTTCCGGCTGAAGGAACACACCGACCGCCTCTTCAACTCGGCCAAGATCTATCGCATGGAGATCCCCTACACACGCGATGAGATCAACAACGTGACCGTGGAGCTCATCAAGAAAAATTGCCTCAAGGCCGCGTACGTCAGACCCATTGCCTACCGCGGCTACGCTGAATTGGGCGTTAATCCCTTTCCGTGTCCCGTTTCGGTCACCGTCGCTACCCTCCAATGGGGCAAGTATCTCGGTGATGAGGCGCTCGAGAACGGGGTAGATGTCATGATATCTTCCTGGAACAGGATGGCACCGAATACCCTCCCGGCAATGGCCAAGTGCTGCGCGAATTATATGAACTCGCAGCTGATCAAAATGGAGGCGATGCTCTACGGGTTTGCAGAAGGCATCGCGCTCGACAACACCGGATATGTGAGCGAGGGTTCGGGCGAGAATTTGTTCGCCATCAGGGATGGCATCATTTACACTCCGCCTCTGCATGCCAGCATCCTGCCGGGGATAACACGGCATACCGTAATGAGCATTGCCCGTGATATGGGCTTCGAGGTCGTTCAGGAGAAACTCAACAGGGAATTCCTCTATCTTGCCGATGAGGTCTTCTTCACGGGCTCCGCCGCCGAGATTACGCCGATCCGCTCGGTCGACAAGATAACCGTCGGCCAGGGCAAGGCCGGTCCTATGACCAAGAAACTACAGAAGAAATTCTTTGATATTATCGAAGGCCGGGCGCCCGATAAATACAACTGGCTGACCAGGGTTGAATGAAGATCCACGTCGGCGCCGATCATCGCGGGTACAAGACGAAAACGCGGATCGTGAAATATCTACTGCGTACGGGGCATGAAGTGCTTGACCACGGTACCGGTTCTGAAGCACCGGTTGACTATCCGGATATCGCGCTGGCGGTTGGGCAAGCCGTTGCCCGCGGGAAAGTGTCATTCGGGATCCTCCTCTGTTATACAGGTCAGGGCATGGTCATTGCCGCGAACAAAGTCAAGGGCGTGCGCGCAGCACTCTGTGTTGAAAAGGTCTGCGCAAGGTTCGCCCGCGCCCACAACAACGCCAATGTACTCGTGATGCCGGCGGGTTTCTTCGAGTACGGTCCCAGAATGAGACGGGTGATCGATACGTTCCTCAATACCCCTTTTGAAAAGGGGCGGCACCAGCGCCGGATCGACAAGATAAGGAAACATGAAGGTTCTGCCAGTCGCGTTTGATTCGTTCGGCGTGCGCAGCATGGCCACTTTTATCGAGACATCCGATATCCGGGTGTTCATTGACCCGGGCGTTTCGGTTTCGCCTGACCGGTATTCGCTGCCCCCGCATCGCATCGAACTGGACCGCCACCGGGAGATGTGGGAAGCAATAACCCGCTGGGTCGGCATGTCCGACATCGTGATCGTAACCCATTACCATTTTGACCACCATAACCCCGACCATCCGGAGATTTTCAAGGACAAGGATGTGTTGCTCAAGCATCCGCGCGAATTCCTGAACCAGAGCCAGAAGGAGCGCGCCGCCAATTTCCTGAGCCGGATCGAACCCTATGCAAAATCGGTCAACATCGCCGACGGCAAGACATTCAACTTCGGAAATTCCCGGGTTGTTTTCTCCGAGCCGGTCCTGCACGGACTGACACCCCAGTTGGGTTATGTCATCCAGGTCCTGGTCGAGGATGACCAGCGGTTCCTCTTCACATCGGATGTACATGGGCCTTTGAATGAGGGCGCCCGTGATTTCATCATCGACATGAGCCCGAACACGATGATCGTCGACGGGCCGGCGACTTATCTCATCGGCTCCCATTACAAAAAGACCGACATTGACCGGGCGATCGGCAATCTGAACGAGATCATTGGTCGTTGCCGGCTCGCAAACGTGATCATTGACCACCACTTGCTGCGTGATTTGAACTGGCTCGAATATGTCTCAAGCCTGACCAAGACGAAGCAGGGGTTGTCCGTGCGTTCAGCCGCCGGTTTTCTCGGCAAGGCAGAGGACCTGCTCGAGGCAAAGCGCAAGGATATGTACAATGGTCAACCCTACTAGTGCAATATAATGTGGATAATTTTGTAAAAGCTGTGGATAAGTTATTTGCATTGAATTTCATTACTTTGCTGATTATTTTAACATTACATATTATGGGTTATCCACAAACTCCCGCAATAACGGAGATTCTAAAATAGCCCATGCGCCCGCTGACTGGAAGCAATAGATGAAGAAAACCGACCTGACTGAACTCCAGGAACTGAAGGAAAGTTATCAGATGATCTGCGAAGAGATCGCAAAACTGATTATCGGCCAGAAAGATGTTATTGATCAGGTCCTTATCTGCCTCTTTTCCAACGGGCATTCCTTGATCATCGGCGTACCCGGGCTTGCCAAGACCATGCTCGTCAATACGATTGCGTCCATTCTCGACCTTACATTCAACCGCATTCAATTCACGCCGGATCTGATGCCGGCCGATATCACCGGAACCCAGGTGATCGAGGAAGACCTGAGCACCGGGCGGAGGAATTTCCGTTTTGTGAAGGGGCCGGTCTTTGCCAATGTCGTGCTGGCCGACGAGATAAACCGGGCACCGCCCAAGACCCAGTCCGCGCTCTTGCAGGCAATGCAGGAATACAAGGTGACGTACGGCGGCGAAACCCATGATCTGGCGCTTCCGTTCTTCGTGCTCGCAACCCAGAATCCGATCGAGCAGGAGGGCACGTACCCGCTGCCCGAAGCACAACTCGACCGGTTCATGTTCACGACCATGATCGACTACCCTCAGGCCGGGGAAGAGACCGAGATCGTGCGCACCACGACCTCGGCCTATCAGGTCAGGCTGGACCGGATACTCAATGCCGAGCGATTCCTGGTATTTCAGAAACTCATCAGGAGAATGCCGGTCGCCGACGACATTATTGACCGCGTGATCCGGCTCGTTGGTCTGACCCGGCCCAGGAACGCGTCGGCGCCCGATAGCGTGAAGCGGTTTGTCTCCTGGGGCGCGGGTCCCCGTGCTTCGCAGTATCTGATCCTTGGCGCCAAGGCAAGGGCGGCGCTTCTTGGCCGCTGCGCGCCGAACATCGATGATGTCCGCGCGATCTGCCATCCGGTTCTGAGGCACCGCGTTATCACCAATTTCGCGGCCGAAGCCGAGGGCATCAAGTCGGACGACGTTATCGACGAACTGCTCAGACATCTGGAAGACTGAGACACGCCTTCGGCTGGAGACATATCCGCCTGCGGCAGACTGAAGATACGCTGCGCAGCACGAAAACATGGGGAGGATGAAACATCGGTATAGGACCTTCGGTCGGTAGAGGCGCTCCGCGCGGATTTGGCGCATGCTGCGCCGATCCTTGATACTGGATCCTAGATGCTGGATACAGAATTAGTGGGCAAGAGAGCCGGAGTGACAAGAATTCCAGATACCAAGCACCAAATGCCAATACAAAAATCGAAACATTAATAATGCAGTTGCTCGCCTGTTCGTGGCGGGCGGAGCCCGGCCGAGATTCATCGAGCAAACATAAACACGTTTTGGTTTTGATCTTGATTATTGGAATTTGGGATTTATCCCGCTACGCGAGGATTCTCGCAAATACAATCAAATCATAGATTTGAGTATTTACGGAATTTGGAGTTTGGGATTTGTTATTTGAGATTTCCGATCTGCTGTCCTGCATCCTGTGTCGGCGTCATGTATGTCGTATTTCGTGGCCTATCCAGTAAGGGGCGCTTGTCAATTATACCAGGAAAGAGAAGGGGATGACATTGCCATCCCCTTTCGATCTCTGGAACGTTCAGTGCAGTCCGGTCTTATCTCACGATCGTCATGGTCTTGGTGCTCGTTCCATCCGGGGTCTCGACGCGGACAAAGTATATTCCAGCCGGTAGCTTCTGAGCATCGATGTTGACCGAATGATTACCGGCGTTCATCTGCCCGTCCATGAGATGGGCGGCCAATCGGCCCGCAGCATCATACAACGTGATCGCTACTCGACCGTCTTGCTGGGTCACAAATGACAGAACCGACGTGTTGTGCGCGGGGTTCGGAGCGAGACTGACATATCTGCCGAAGGCATCGTCAACTTTGTGCTCAACGATGCCGGTCCAGTCGCTGCGGTCAAAGTAGCATTTGCCGCCACTGGCCATTGGTTCCCGGTAGAGTATCCCGTAGTTGCCATTACCGACGAACTCTATTTGAGGACGAACTTCACCGCTCGCGTTGTGGTCATTGTACTGTACCGGTGTGCTCCAGCCACCGGAATAACCGCGGTTGCGATAGTATGCTTCATATATGGAAGGCCCGCGGTAGGCACCGTGTATGCCGCCGGATCCGCGCAGGGTCACATCGGCGCACCAGTTGCTCACCATCGTGTCGGGTGCCAGGAAGCCGTAGTACCATGTGGCCCCGCCATAATTAACGAGGTAGCGAACCTGCATATAGGTTCCGTCATAACTGAAGGCGCAGAAGATGGTGTCATTGTGGCCGCCGATCGCGGTCGTCCAGTCGGGCCATGGCGTGTTGATGATATAGTAAGTCCAGAGGTTCACCCAGCTCGTGCCGCTTCTTCCGTAGATTTCGACTGAATCGGCATCAGTAATGAAGGACATGATGGAAGAGTATGATGTGTAATTGAGATTCCAGTCGGTATCGAGACCCTGCTGTGCATTATTGATGCCCGTGGTGATCTCGGTCCAGGTGACGGTGGTCGGGGCGTTCCAGAAGTTGCGTATCGTGCCCGCGTTTTCGATGCAATAGAAATAGAGCCGATTATTGAGACCGGTTTGTTCATGATTGGACGAGATGTCGACATCCATGATCTCGCTCGTGGTAAGGATATTGTAGGTTGAACTGCCGTTCGGCATGGTGTCTGGCTGTCCGGTTGCGATATGGAAGCGCTTCAGCCATGCCATGGTGTTCGGCGCGGCGGCTGGTCCGCCCGTGTACGCGACATAGAAGTGATTGCTCACGCAGCACGCATCGAGATCGTTCATGACGAAGGTGAAGCCGCCCAGCGTGTAGGTTTCCGACCAGGTCAGTCCGCCGTTGCTGGAGAAATTAGCCGTGTACTTACTGCCCATGCCGTCGCCCGTGAAGCCGATCATGGCGAACAGGTTGTGGGTTGTCATGTCGTGATCCATGGCCAGCACGAATACGCTGTCACGCGCGCTGATCAGGACGTCATTACCCCAGTCGGACAACGGCGACTGCCTTGGCGTTCTCCACGTTATGCCGATGACCGCATTGCCCGCGACTCCCGGCATTGTATTCAGCCGGTCGAACATGTTCAGAGCCTGTTCAAAATCGCCCCCGTTCCACGTCTCTTCGATGGTGCGCGCATAGTTCTCGATCTCCTGAGAGACGGGTTCCATGAACATTATTTCAATGAAGGCATTGTCTTTTTCCTGCCGGGTCAATACCTCGAGCGAATGATAGAACGGGTTATTCTCGGTGCCGACCGGAATGGCTACGCGCATGTCAGGTACGTCCTGCTGGACTTGCGTACCGCCGCTGCCGGTCAATATGACGCTATTCGGGTCAAGCGGAATATCGGCCGCGCCCAGCGCCGAAACGAGCACCATCAGACCACCCAATAACAGTATCTTTTGCACGTTGTCTCCTTTTGTTGTTCGAAGATTATTTACGGCTGTATTTTTATGTCGCTATCACCTCCTTGTTCGGCTGGCTTATACGTGTCTTTCATTAGTATAACCATGAATGCCCGCTTGTCAAGGTCGTTATGACCGTGTCATTACTGCTGCTCGACCGTTGGTCGCTCCGCCCGTATTGGCCGCAAAAGAAAAGGGGCGGCTGTGCCGCCCCTCTCATAGTGTTCAGTTACTGCCGGCCGTCAAGGCGTAAGATCATGGAAGACGAGGCCCGAGACTAACTTCGGAAAGAAGTCGGTCGATTTCTGGGGCATGCGTTCCCGGTTCCCGGCGACTTCCTTCACCTGCTCGGGTTTGGTCGGGTTCATCAGGAGCGCGATCTGGAATTCGCCGCTGTCGACCCTCTTCATCGTTTCCTCGGCGCCGCGCTCGTACCGCACGTGGTCTTCGATCTTGTCCGGTTCGATACCCAGGACCTTCTCGATCAGCACGTTGTGCAGTATTGCCACGTCAAGGCCGCGGTACGCGTCGCTGCGGTCCGGCAGCAGCTTCTTCATGGCCGCGGCAGATCGGAATCTGAGGGTGTAAGCCGTGATCGCGCTGTAGAAGCCAAAGGTCCCCGGTTCTTTGGTTTCCATGTCATGGACGATCGCCGCGCGGTCGGTCTTCTTGATATCGAAATACTTGTTCGTCTTCGTCAGGAATTCCTCGAGATTGAGGTCGGGCAGGTTCATTATCAGCCGGTGCGTGGGCAAGATCACCAGGCCCGGGTCCTCGATATTTACGAGGGTTATCATTTTGTAGTTTGCCGGATGCCCGGGGTTGATCTCGCCCAACTCGTTCCGGTAGTTGTATGCAGTCTCGTAGCGGTGATGCCCGTCAGCAATCACAAAGATCGAATCCTTGAGCGCGTCGGTGATCTTGTTAATCACGGCGGCAGTGTCGATCGACCAGACCTTGTGCGTGACTTCTCTTTCGTCTTTAACCTGGAACACGGGCTCCTGCGCGCAGTGTTTGTCCAGCGCTTTGTTCACGGCGTGCTTCGCGTCCGTGTACAGCATGAAGACCGGTTCAAAATCCTTTTCCGTGATCCGTAGCAGGTTCAGGCGGTCGGCCTTGGGCTTGGAGAGCGTTTTCTCGTGGGGCAAGATGCTGCCTTTGCCCAGTTCCTCGAGCCGGACCAGGCACATGAAGCCCTTTCTCGTATACCTGGTATCGCCGATCGAGAATTCCTGCCAGTAAGGGTATATCGTTTCCTTGAGATCCTGGGTGAACACCTCCGTTCTCGACCACTCGTCATAGAAACGCCTGGCATCCGCATATTCTTTCTGGCGATCGTGCCCCTCGGCATACTTGGTCAGTACCAGGCGCACGAAGTTGTAGGGACTCCGGTCCTTGTATGCTCGCTCCATGCGGTCGGTGATCTGGTCATACGGTTGGGTTACAACATCGGCGAGGCTCTCGACCTTCTCAGGGTTATAGCGGATTCCCCTAAATGCTTTTATCTCGGCCATGACTTCTCCTTGTGCCGTAACTGCCCCGCAGCACGGGCAGATAGAATTATTCCTGCCTGGATCCTGAACCGGGCAGTATTATGGACTATCCCTTAAGCGCGTCCCTGACAAGTTCGGCGATCTGCACGCCGGCCCGCAACTGACCTTCAGCCGTCTGCGCTCCAACATGCGGTGTGAGGACAACCTGATCGAGCGCGAACAATTTATGTTCTTTTGCCGGTTCGACCTCGTATACGTCCATCGCCGCGATCCTCACTTTGCCGGACGTGATCGCATCATAGAGCGCATCCTCGTCGACCACGCCGCCGCGCGCGCAATTGATGATGACGACGCCGTTCTTCATTTTGTCGAAAGCGGCTTTGTTGAGGATGTGAGCGGTCTCGCCGGTCTTCGGGATGTGGAGCGAGATATAATCCGATTCCTTGAGAAGGGTATCCAGGTCGACGATCTGTGCATGCTCGTTCGTTTTGACATAGGGGTCAAACGCCAAGACCTTCATCCCCAGCGCTCTTGCCCTCATTGCCAGCTCGGTGCCGATGCGCCCGACACCGATGATGCCCAGTGTCTTGCCCAACAGCTCAAAGCCCTTGAACTTTTTCTTCTCCCATTTACCGGCTTTGGTCGAAGCCGTTGCCTGAGGGATCTGCCGGGCCGCGCTGAACATCATACCGAGCGCGAGCTCGGCGACCGATATGGAAGTGGCCGCCGGTGTGTTGACGACCTTGATGTTCCGGGCTTTGGCCGCTTCGCGGTCGACGTTGTCGAGGCCAACCCCGGCGCGGCCGATGACCTTGAGGTTCTTGCCGGCGTCGATTATCTCTTTTGTCACCTTGGTCGCACTGCGCACGATGATCCCATCGAATTCCGGGATGACCTTGACCAGTTCTTCCGGCGGCAGTCCGGTCTTTTCCTCGACCTCGATGCCGGATTTCTTGAGGATCTCAATCCCTTCTCTGGCAAGTGGATCTGAAACTAAGACCTTCATAATTCCTCCTTTTTGAGACAAATGCCTACATACCTACATGCCTGAACCGTTGGGTTCATCGGTATTCGTTCGTCTATAATTTCAGGATGTCGTCGATGTTCTTAATCAGTTCCTTGATCTCGTCGAGGGTCAGGTCACCCATGTGGGCGATCCGGAATGTCTCCTCTTTTATCTTGCCATATCCGTTGGAGATGGCAAAGCCGCGTTTGCCGAGCTCGGTGTTGAGGTCGGCAACGCTGATCCCCTTTGTATTCTTGATGCAGGAGACGGTAACCGACTCATAACCCGCTTCCGGGTACAGGGCGAAGTTCTTCTTTGCCCATTCCTGCACGTATTTTGCCATTGCCAGGTGTCTCTGGTACCTGTTTTCCATGCCCTCGGCCTTCATCTTATCGAGCTGTTTGTCCAGGGCATACATGAGACTGACGGCCGGGGTTGTCGGCGTCTGACCCTTCTTGTCAAAGTAGTCCTTGATGTCGAGGAAGTTCATATAGTGGCCCTTGCCGCTCACGGTCTCTGCTTTCTTGAGCGCGCGCTCGCTGATCACACCGATCGCCAAACCCGGCGGCAGCGCAAAACACTTCTGCGAAGAACTCAGGCACACGTCGATGCCGAGTTTCTCGATTTCAACCTTGTCGCCCATGAGCGAACTGACCGTGTCCACCAGCAGAAGCACATCAGGATATCTCTTCATGACCTGTGCTATCTGCTCAATGGGCGCCCTGGTCCCGGTTGAGGTTTCGTTATGGACCACGGCCAGCGCTTCGTATTTCTTCTTCTTCAGTTGTTCCTCGATCATCTCCGGTTTCACGACCTTGCCCCATTCGAGGGCGATGGCGTCCGCGTCCCGGTCACACGCTTTTGCTATCTTGAACCAGCGCTCGCTGAAGGCGCCGTAAGTACAGCACAAGACATCCTTGTTCACGCAATTTCTGATCGCCCCTTCCATGAGTGCCGTGCCCGATGCCGTGGGAACGGTAACGAAGTGTTCGGTCTGGAGCAGTTCCTTCAACTTATTGATCAAGCCGGTATACAGTTCGGTGAAGGCTTTCATACGGTGCCCGATCATCGGTTTTGCCTGGGCATCGAGGATGTCCTGCCTTACCTCAGTAGGGCCTGGAATGAATAGCTTCTTGTGCATCATGCCTCCTTTATTTTGCTGCGCAAAATTAGATTCACACGGATCGATACAGATCCAGACAGAATGAAGCGGATTCCCACGGACGCAGAGAGACAACCGCATCCGTAGGGATCCGCGGTTAAACTTCTGTATCAGGATTCTTTATAAATTTGAGCCAGACCTCCCGGTCTCTTGGCCCGTCAAACTCGCAGAGAAAAATGCCCTGCCAGGTGCCAAGTTTCACCTTGCCTTCTTGCACGAACAGAGCCCTTGAAGATCCCATGAGCGCTGCTTTGATGTGCGCGTCGGCATTGCCTTCGCTGTGGGCGTAGTTCGAATGATGCGGTATGAGCTGGCTGAGCGTGTCGCCGATGTCTTTTTGCACTGATGCGTCGCAGTTTTCGTTGATCGTCACTGCCGCTGTCGTATGGGGGCAATAGACGTGAACCATTCCGTCGCCGAGCTCGGCTTCCTTTACGAGCTTTTGTATTTCATCCGTAATATCAACCAATTGAATCCGCGCCCTCGTGTTCACGCTCAGGGTTGTAATCACAACTTAATTATAGCCATACTTCATTGTTTGTCAACCCGCCCTTGCCTGACATGTCCGCCCGCGGCGCAGCCGCCGCATAGCGCACTAACTGAGCTGAGGGGCACGGGAGCTTGGGAGCCGAGGAGCACTGAAAATTCCAGATACCAAGCATCAAATGCCAATACAAAAATCGAAACAGTGATAATGTAGTTGCTCGCCTGTTCGTGGCGGGCGGAGCCCGGCCGAGATTCATCGAGCAAACATAAACACGTTTTGGTTTTGATCTTGATTATTGGAATTTGGGATTTATCCCGTTCCGACACCGTCGGAACGAGGATTCTCGTAAATACAATCAAATCATAGATTTGAGTATTTACGGAATTTGGAGTTTGGAATTTGTTATTTGAGATTTCTGGAATGTTGTCCTGCATCATGGATCATGTATCCTGGATCTCGTTGTTTGGTATCCAGGATCGTGTTCAGTTGGCTCTTGACACAGGTGCACTCCCGTATATAGTTATTTGGATGGAGCGCAACGAACCCACAGTACAATCCGATCTTCTTTGTGCGATCGACGAAGTGTGCTCAGGAAGGCATACGCTGCGTGACCTGCTCGCCTGTACTGAGAGGGTTCTGCGCAAGATCTTCAAAAGAGCCAAAGTCACTATCCTGCTCACCGGCCGGCATCCCGATCATGAGACGAAAGTACCGGGGCACAAGCGCAGCGCGGTCCGGACGTTTGAGCGTGACCTGGCAGATTCGGTTGCCGGCAAAAAGAAATTGTTGATTGTGAACAAAAACCTTGCTGCTTTCTGCAAGCGCCAGAAAATCGCGCCTCCTGGCCGCACGGTGCGCAGTTTCCTGGCGGTGCCCTTGCTTTATCAGAATGAGGCGAGGGGCGTGATCATCCTGCAAAGTGCGGGCGGAGCAAGGATGTTCAACCGGACCGATGCGTCCGTGATCTCGGTCGTTGCACCGCGGCTCGCCATGGCAGTGGCCTGCGATCAGCTGCATGAGGATAACGTCCGGCTTACCGAAGAGATAAAAGACCTGACGCTTACCGACCCTCAAACCGGAATGCCGAACCGTCGTTTCTTCGATATCATGCTCGACATCGAGTACCGGCGGGCAAGGGGCTATTCGCGGCAGCTGAGCCTCGCAATGGTTGGCCTGGATCAGTTCCCGGGGGCTGCCCGGAAGCAGGGAAAGAAAACCGGCGATGAACTGCTGGTGCACGTCGCGATCACGCTCAAGCGTAATTTCCGCGACACGGATTTTGTGGCGCGGTGCGACCGGAACACCTTCGCAGTCATACTGCCCGAAGCAAAGAAGGAAGCAGCAGTCAGTGCTGCGGAGCGCGTGCGCAAAGCAGTCGAACGCGCGCCGCTCGTTACCAAAGGCGGGGGCCGGCGCAAGGCAACGGTATCGCTCGGCGTGGTAACATATCCGGGTAGCGCGGAGAACCTCGATACATTACTCGAGCAGGCGGGCAAAGCGCTCGCCCGGGCGCAGCAGCTCAGTCGAAATCAGGTCGTGTCTCTGTAACTTCGGCCGCGGTTCGGGTTCGCGGCACGTGAACAGAAGGAGGAATCCATGAAAAAGAATCTGGTTTTTGTATTGGTGTGCGGCTTTTTACTGATCTATTGCGGAGCACCCCAGGAGGGTCCTAAGGTTGAAGCCGAGCAGCCGACCGGAGCCGATATTTACTACACGCCGCTGGCTGAGGCCGAACTTCAGAAGCTGATCAAAGCAATGCCGGTCTTCAAGACCGAGGTCGAGAAGCTGGAAGCGGAACTCAAACCGGGCGAGGTCGGTGATAGGCTGCAGTCAGTGCTCGCCTATAGCGCGACCCTTGACAAGCAGTTGCCCGGGCTCGATGCAAAACTCAGGGCGGCCGGCATGGCGTGGAATGAATTCTGGCCGGCTTACTCGAAAACGACGTTGGCGATCGGCGCCGTGATGATCGACTCGGCGATGTTCGTCATGCAGCAGCAGATGAAGGACCAGCCGCCGCAAATGCTGGAACAGGCATTGAGCAGCCTGGAAGAGTCACGCACCATATACAAGGATGTTCCTCAAGCCAGCAGGGATCTGGTGAAGAAATACATGAAAGATCTGGTAACGATATTTGAGATGGAGTAACCGCGATCCAGACGGTACGATCAGGGGCAAGACGGTCATTCGGTCTTGCCCTTTTTTCTTGCGATACGGTGCAGACCGTGATACGGACAGCCTATGTCGCCGGCTAGCAATATGACCCGTTTCATAAACACGATTGAAGAAATATCACTGAGGCGCGCTGTCTTCCTTGCTGCAGGCTGGATATTCCTCAGGATATTCTTTGAGGGTGTGCTCGAAGCCGGTCACCGGATAGGGTACACATCCTTTTCATATACAATGCTCCTCACGTACTTCGTTCATTTCCCCCTGTTCTATATTTGCCTCTTTCTTCTGCTCGTGCTCCTCATTTCGACCATCACGCGCGAGAAGATCGAAAGGGTGACCGGAGCGGCAAGCGCGGGTCTGGGTTCTCTGCTGCTTGTACCCCTGATCGACTGGTTCCTGCACCGCGGTTACCTGATTACTTATCCGGTCCGTGCCGGACCGTATCTTACCGGTTTCCTCGATCCTTTCACTGACCTCAGCCGTATCGGCGTGTCGCCGGGGCAGCGCATAACGATTTTCTTGATCGCCGCGCTCACCGGAATCTACGGGTATTATAAGAAGCGCAGCATCCTGCGGGCGCTTGCCCTTTTCGCGGCCAGCCTCGCGGTGATCGTCCTGTTCGGCGGGCTAACGACGATTCTTTCCGGCAACCAGCCAGAAAATGTCTTCATTACAGGCGGCATTCTCTTCACCGACACCCAGAAGTACGGCGCGCTCTACACGGTGCTCTTTGCCGCCATTGTCTTTATCTACCTGTCCCGGCTCGAGACCGGACACACGAGGGCGACCCTGCGCGCGGCGCGCCCTGAACGCATGATATTCTACGGCGCGATGGCGGTCTTTGGCTTGGGGGTTTCGGTGGCAAATGCCGGGATATCATTCACTCCCGGTGTTTTTAACCACCTCGGCGTGGTAATGATCTTCCTGAGCATGGTTTTCGGATTCTGGTGTCTGCAGGGTTTCAATGATATCTTCGACACTGGCATCGACCGCATCGGCGGCAGGAATAACCCTCTGCTGAGCGGCGTGCCTGCTTGGTACCACAATTCATTCTGCATCCTTCTTGCCGCACTCGCCTTGTGCGGGGCGCTCGTTGTCAACTTCTCAGCTTTTCTTATCATGACGGCCTACCTCTTGCTCGGCGTGGTGTATTCGATGCCGCCCGTGCGTTTGAAACGCGTACCGGTTATCGCCACGATGACGATCGCGGTTGCGGTCTGCCTTTCGATGGGGTTCGGGTATTCTGTTTACCACGGAGGCCGCGCGCTCAATGCGATACCGGGGAGAATTCTTTATCCGACCCTTATCGCGGTCACCCTCGGCTTCACGGCGAAAGACATCGGTCATGCAGCGGCCGATCGCGCCGGTGGCGTGCTCACGTTGCCCGTCCTTTTTTACGACCGCCAGAAGATTCGCGGCCGGGTGCCGATTGCCCTGCTCATCAGCCTGAGCTATCTGGTCTACGCGCTGTTCCTGCCGCCGGTCCTGCCCGGCGCGGCGATCTGTGCCGCGTCTACTCTGCTCTACACGCTCCTGGTCAAGGAAACGCGTGAATCGTTCTATTTTGCCATGCTCTTTCTTTTCGGTGGTTACTTATTCTACACACTGCTCACAATCCTTCCGTTGTGACCGGTGCCCTTACCGGCTCGACGCTGCCTGCGCAGTTTCAGGCAGCCGGTCTTGACGCCGGTCGCTGCGGCATTGTATAATGCTGCGATAGATTGGAGGCATAATGAAAGGATTCGCTTTGATCCCGTTCGCTTTTCTCTTCCTGTATGTATTTCTCCACGCGCTTGATTATGTCGAGTCTTCGAGCGGGCTCCAGAATCCCCAGTGGGAATCGGGCCGCACCGAACTGGAACTTGCCGATATCAACGGCGACGGTAACATCGATATCCTCTCGATCGGCGACCACGGCTCTCCCTACATAGGCACGCAGGAGCACGGTATCATGGTCTGGTTTGGCGACGGTGCCGGGAACTGGAGTGTCTTTCAGAACGGCAATTTCGGCTACGGCGGGATCGCAGTCGGTGATCTTAACAACGACGGTTTTCCGGATGTGGGCTATGGCATGCACCATAACTACTCGTCCACCGATTTCGGCGATTCGATCCTGGAAGCCGCGCTCGGTGACGGCACCGGCCAGAACTGGCAGCCATGGGACGATGGTATCTCGACCGGCAATCCTGACCAGTGGGGCATGTTCTGCACCGACCTTGCCGATATCAACAATGACGGGCTTCTCGACCTCGGAGCGAATTCCTTCGGCAGCGGCGACGGTATACATATCTTCTTGAACAACGGCGACGGCACCTGGACCGGGTGTTTTGGATTCCTCGGCGGCAACTCGACCATGGAGTTCTCGTTCGGCGACGTGAACGGCGACGGCAATGCCGATTTTGCGGCCGCGCACCAATACGGTACCGTCTACCTGGGCGACGGCGCCGGTGGTTTTGTTCTTGCCGACGGTAACCTGCCGTCCGCCGGGATCATGGGCCGGTACGGACCATCGCTCGGCGATATCAACAACGACGGCGCGCAGGACCTTGCGTTCCGCAACGCGAACGGCGGGGTCGAGGTCTATATCTACCAGGGCAATAGTACTTGGTTGGATGTCTCAGGCACGCTGCCCGGCTCTGGTTCCTTCTCGGCTACCCAGCTGTGTGATATGAATATCGATGGATACATGGACGTCGTTGCCTTTGGCAGCGGTACCACGCAGGTCTGGCTGGGCGACGGCGGCAGCAGCTGGACGGCAACGGCGTCGTTCGCGACGCCGCAGCCGGGCACGTACAGCGCCTTCCGCGTCGGTCCGGACGGAGATCATAACGGATATCCTGATATCGCCCTGGTCGCCAAGGAAGGTGATACATGGAGCGCGATCAACAATTTGAGGTTCTTCAAGGAGACCTCGGTTGCGGAAAGCCTCTTTGTCTTCCCGGTCTACCCGCGCGGCAACGAGACCTTCAGGAACGGTTCGGTTCGCTTCATCGACTGGACCTGCGGCGTGCCGGCCGGCGAAACCGCGTGTATCACGCTGGAACTGTCGACGACCGGGCCTGCCGGGCCGTGGTTCGTCATCGCCGGCAACTTACCGAATAACTGCCGGTTCCAGTACACGGTTCCTCAGGGTATTTCCTCAGCGAACTGCTACATCAGGTACACGGCGGCGACTTCGAGTGACACGTCAAGCGCTATTACGTCGGCCGCGTTCACGATCGGCAGCGGCGCCGGGATCGATGCGGGCCCTGCTTCCCGCACGGCGCAGGGTCGCGGATTGCTCGTGCGTCCATCAGTCGGCGCTGGTCTTTTCGCGGTCCACGTTTCAACGTCCGGAACGGATCGCAAGCGCGTTTCGGTGTACGATTGCCGCGGAGGTTTGGTTCGTGATCTTGTCACCGTTGTCGGTTCAGGCGATTTCGTCATCCCCTGGAACCGGAAAGACGCAAGGGGACGTGCCGTGGCGCCGGGTACATATTTTGTAGTGTTTGATGGCGAGACCCGCCAGGAGAACGTAAAGATCGTTGTGATCGACTGATCAGGGATTCACGTATTTCTTGACGATCGCGTCGAGTTCTTCTTCTCTTTCGATCAGGACCTTGCGCGATTTGCTGCCCTGAAACGGTTCGACAATGCCCGCGCCCTCGAGCTGGTCCACGATGCGGCCGGCGCGCGCGTAGCCGAGATTGAGCCGCCGCTGCAGGAGCGATACCGATGCGACCTGGTGCCTGAATACCAGGCGCGCCGCTTCTGCGAACATTGGATCCACGGTCAGATCCATTTCCACTTCCTCGGCAACTTCCTCGACTTCTGTCTCCGGCAGTTTCGGGTAGTATCCCGCGTCGATTATCTCGTCGATCTTATCGACCGTGATGATGTTCGAAAGGGCGCGGCGTTTTTCATCAAATGCTACATCCTTGATATCGGTGAATATCGTCCACAGTTCCTCATCGATGATCGCGTTCACGATCTCGTCGGGGTCGCCCTCCAAGTCCTTGAGCAATTCCCTCAGATGGATCCGGGCGATGAGGCGGCTGATCCCGCTGACCTCGTCGGCGGCAATGTACGCACCGTGCAGGCGCGTCGGCGTTCCTTTGCCCGGCGGCAGGAAGAGCATGTCGCCCCGGCCGAGGAGCGATTCGGCACCGTTCATATCGAGGATCGTGCGCGAATCGGTCTTCGACGCGACCTGGAAGGCAATGCGGCACGGGAAGTTCGCTTTGATCAGTCCGGTTATGACGTCGACCGAAGGCCGCTGGGTCGCCAGCACCAGATGAATGCCCACGGCGCGCGACATCTGGGCGAGCCGGGTGATGTTCTCCTCGATCTCGCTCGGCGCGGTCAGCATCAGGTCCGCAAGTTCATCGACAACGACGACGATATAAGGTTTGTTCTTGCCGCCCTTCTTTCTCATCTTTTCGTTATAACCGTCGATGTCGCGGACTCCCTCGCGGGCAAAATGGCGGTAGCGCATCTCCATGATCCCGACGAGTTTCTCCAGTTCGCCGACCGCTTCCTTGGGTTCGGTTATTGCCCGGCGCATGAGGTGGGGGATAGGGTTGTACATCGGCAGTTCGAGGCGCTTCGGATCGATCACCAGAAAGCGCACGTCCTCGGGTGTCGAGTGGTAGAGGATCGACGCAATGAGCGTGTTGATGCAGACGCTCTTGCCCGAGCCGGTCGTGCCGGCGACAAGCATGTGCGGCATGACCGCGATGTCTTCGCAGATCGGCCGGCCCGTGAGATCTTCGCCAAGTACGATCGCCAGCGGTGACGGATGGTTCTCGAAGTCGTCCGCCAGCAGGCCGTTCTTCAGATAGACGAGGCTCCGCTCCCGGTTCGGGACTTCGATTCCGACCGCCGATTTCCCGGGGATCGGCGCGACCACCCGGATCCTTGTCGCCTTCAGTGCGAGCGCCAGGTCGTTGTCGAGGTTCGCAATGCGGTTGACCTTTATCCCGGGGTCGGGCTGGAATTCGAAGCGCGATATGACCGGTCCTGATTCGACCGCGACGACCTTGCCCGTAACGTCGAACTCGGCAAGTCGTTGGGTCAGGATCTCTGATTCCTTTCTGATCTGCTCGGTGTCGATCCCGTATTTCTGTGCCGGTACCTGCAGGATATTCAAGAATTCCTGTTTGAAATCGATCTCGGATAACGGCTTGCTTTCGGGTTTTGCCCGGGCCAGTGACGCAGCCGCCGGTTCTGGTTCCTTCTCCTTCGTTTTCTTTTTCTTCGGCTGCTTCATCGCATTTTCGACTGGTTCGGGCATCCGGATCTGCGGGAAGACCTTTTCCTTGACCATCATCAGGACCATGACGATGATGCTGAATGCCAGAATGATATAGGTGCCGATATTGCCGAAGAAGTTAAGGAGGAACCCGCTGATCAGAAAACCGAGCATGCCGCCGCTGTGCATGCCCGCGATCCGCGCGTTCAGAAAGAGCGCGAGGAGCGTGTCGGCAATGATGCCGATCGGGATGAAGAAGAGCAGGTGCCCGCTGATCTTCTTCCGGGCGTCGGTGACGAGCGCGTACCCGGCATAGCCGAGCAGCAGCGGAATGATGAATATGTACAGGCCGATGAGCCAGAAAAGGCCCTGTGACGAGTAGTGGCCGAACAGGCCGCACCAGTTCTTATACCGTTCTTCCGGGTGGAACAAGAACGATGCCTGCGCGAGAAAGAAGAGGATGGACAGGAGCAGAAGAACGATGCCCGAGAGTTTTCTCTTCTTCGCCTCGTCCAGCTCGCGGGCGATGAAAACGAGGATGCCGATGGCGAGCACGAGTAAAATGAGTGATATGATGGTGCCGATACTGCCCACACTGAATTCTACGTAGAAACGTCGATTTGTCAATGATAACACTTTCCCCTGCGGGGAAAATCCGAAATCCGAATATCGAAACTCGAAACAATATCTAAATCCGAAATTCAAATGCTCGAAACAGGCACCTAGGATTATGAGATGCACGATCTGCGAAGCAGACGAAATTCGTATTTGTTATTCGTGATTCGTACTCGTGCAGGGGCGCTGTACTCCATGTGCTAGCAAGAAGGGCGTCTCCTGCGAGTCCGCCGACAGGCGGACGATGCTGCGCACGAAGTACCGCTGCGGAATACGTGCTTACCTTCTGAATTTCTTACCTTCTCACCTTCTGCAGTAAGGCCGCGCGGCGCGCCCCAACCGCCCGAAGGGCCCCAACCGATCGTAAGATCCTCTCCCGTGTTTTTGTAGTGCGCTTTGCTCTATGCCCTATGCGCTATGCTGTGCGGGCAAACGTCAATCTTGATTTTTCCGCAATTATGTGTAATATCCTGTAATGGCACGGGTGTATTTTATGGATATGCGCGAAGAGAGTAATATGAATATGCTCACCCTTTTTGACCGGCTGGTCGACGTTGCCGGCGGTCTCGGGATACTGCGGCGGCGATCGCCCGCCGCGATAAAACTCCATGTCGGCGAGGCCGGCAACACGAATTACGTCAATCCCAATTACGTGCGCCGTCTGGTCGAGCTGATCGGGAAGGCGGGTGGTCAGGCGTTCCTCACGGACACGACCACGCTCTACGCCGGCCGACGTTACCGCGCCGACCTGCACATTGAGATCGCCCGCGAGCACGGTTTCGATTTTGCTCCGATGATCATTGCCGATGGCCTATACGGCGACGATTATGTCGAGATCGACAACGCAAAGATCGCGAGTCTGATCGCGCGTATCGACACGATGTTCTGCGTTTCGCACTTCAAGGGGCACCTCAACTGCGGCTTCGGCGGCGCGCTGAAGAATCTCGGCATGGGGTGCAGTTCAAAAGGCGGCAAGCTGGAGATGCACTCGACGTCAAAACCCTTCATTGACGAGAGCCGGTGCAAGCAGTGCCCGACCTGCCTTGAATACTGCATACACGGGGCGATAAAGGAGAACGAGAACGGCGTGGAGATCGACCAGGACGCCTGCACCGGATGCGCGGGCTGCATGGCGGTCTGTCCGGAGCACGCGATAAGGTTTGCGTGGGATGCGGCATCCTCGGATCTTCAGAAAGGCGTCGCCCGGCAGGCGGCAAGCGCGGTCAAGGACAAGCGCGTGTTCTATCTTAATTTTCTGGTCAACATAGCACCCAATTGCGACTGCTTTCATACGAACGCACCGATGATCGCGCCGGATATCGGTATCCTCGCGTCTTCTGATCCGGTCAGCGTCGACCAGGCATGCTACGACATGGTCAAGGAACCGATCGACCGTCTCCATCCCGACGTCGATCCGTCCGAACAACTGGCCTATGCCGAGCGTTGCGGCGTCGGGGAGAGGAAGTATGAGATCACTGGAATCTGATCTACGGCGCAAGATAGCGCGTCTCGAAACGCTGGTCGACGCCTCGATGGTCTTCAGCGGCATCCTCGATATCGATATCCTGCTGGACACCGTCATGCAGAAGGCCGAGGAAGTTATGGAAGCCGAAGCCTCGTCGGTCTTCCGGATCGATGAGAAGCGCCACGATCTATATTTCATCACGGCGCGGGGCGAGAAGGGCAAGGAAGCGAAAGAGATCCGCGTTCCCATGGGCAAGGGTATCGTCGGATGGGTTGCCGAGCACGGCAAGCCGTTGCTCGTGCCCGACGTGCGCAAGGACAGCCGGTGGTTCCGCGGGGTCGACAAAAAGACGAAATGGGTCACGCGGTCGATCCTCGCGGTGCCGCTGATCGTTAAAGGAAAGGTGATCGGAGTCGCCGAGGTCCTTAACAAGAAAGGCGACCGCAAGTTCGACGAGGACGACCTTGAGTTGTTCGCGGCGCTCGGTAACCAGATCGCCATCGCGGTCGAGAACGCGTCGTTGTACAGCGACCTGGACAAGCTCTTCCTGTCCTCGATCCGGGCGATCGTCGAAGCGGTTGACGCGAAGGACCCCTACACGCGGGGCCATTCGAGCCGCGTCGTTGAATACGCACTGCTGATCGGCAATGCCCTGACCCGCGACAAAGACCGGCTGAAGGAGATCGAGATCTCGGCGATCCTCCACGATGTGGGGAAGATCGGCATACCGGACAAGATCCTGGGTAAGCCCGGCCGCCTCACCCGGCGCGAGCAGAAATACATGGAGCGCCATCCGGAGTTCAGTGCCGCGATCATTGAACCGATCGAACTGCTGAAAAGATTGATGCGCAACATCATGCACCATCACGAGAGGATCGATGGAAAAGGGTATCCGGACGGGCTTAAGGACAAGAGCATACCCCTTGTGGCGCGCATCATCGGCATTGCCGACGCCTTCGATGCGATGACAACGGACCGGCCTTACCGCAAGCGCAAGAACACGCGGATCGCGCTCCGCGAATTGAAAACGCACAGCGGCACGCAATTCGACCAGCGGCTCGTCGGTATATTCGTCAGCGAGTTCTCCAAGCAAAACCCGCTCTGATTTTAACCTTCACCGCCGCCCGACATCCGGGCGGTCCCTCGAATGACGCGTAGTGTTCGTTGTAGCATACGTAGTTCATGGACAGTGCCCGGCGGACGAGGAGCTCTTCGAGGTATGCATTCTTGCCCGGTTTGTTCAATTCGTTCGCCCGCTCGATCGCGTATTCAAGCGCGTGGTTGTACTCGGTTCTTTGTGACTGCTGCATCCAGTACAGCACATACTTCTTGTCGACCACCGGTCGGCGGTTGAGCGGTCTTATCCGTTCTTTCTGGACCACCGTTCTGCTCCGGTCACCGGGTGTTACCTGGTCTTGCAGTTCTCATAGGGCGGGCGTCAGCGGTTCCTTCCTTTTCCCGAGTCGCTGATATCCAGCAAATCCTCCGGATACGGACGGAAGAAGGTCTGGTTCATGAGGTAATCCGCGCTGAAACGCGCGCCCCAGGCGAGGAGCACCTGCAGATCGCTGCTCAGCGGGATCTTTCCCTTACGGTATTTTTCGAGGAGGCCGAGGAAGAACTTCTTCTCCTCTTTGTTGATCTTATCCGCGAAATGTCCCATTGCGTGCATCAAGACATTGATGTAGGTCGTATGGCGCGGGGTTCTTGCCAGGGCGCAGTGAAGGTGCTCTTCGTAGTCCTGGTAAACCTCGGCCGCGGGTTTCTTTTTCTGATTGGCGACGATCCGGCCCATGACCCTGAATTCCTTCTCGTTGTATGCCATGAGCAGGAACTTGTTCTCGGCCTGGAACTGCACGATATCCCTCATCCTTTTCTGCCGGCGTATGCCGCGGAACCGGGCGATCGTGAAGAGGCGGCGCAGGAAGTGCTCGCGTATCGCAAAATTGCGCAGCCTTCCTTCGTCCTCGACCGGCAGCGCCGGGAACCTGCGCAGGACCGCACCGCCGAAGAACCCGCTGCCCTTTTCCACCGCCGCCTGCTTTTCCAACCCGGCGTAGATCCGGACATCTTTTGTACCGCACGACGGAGAGCGGGATTTGAGAATGAATCCGTCGACCTCGTCAAGCGTTTCCAGGTACCGCCGGCAGAAACCGATCATGGCGCGCGTGTGGTCTTTCTTCGTGGCCGGCTGCATCAGACGCAGACCGCCCTTGTCACGCACGACGCGCAGCGGATCGCGGGGCACGCCCAGCGCTATCGCCACTTCAGGGCAGACCGGGACGAATTCCGCATGGGGTTTGAGGTTTTCGACGAAATCATCGGCTATCACGAGACCGTTCCAGCGACAGCGGTCAAAGCCGAGGCATTTGCTGACGACGACGCGGGGTTTGACTGGTCCGGGTGCAGCGCTCGGTCTGCTCACCGGTTGAGAATGAATATTGAGAGATTGAGAACGGCCGCGAAACTCACCCAGAGGATATAGGGGATAAGGAGATAGCTGGCCAGTTCCGAGACCTTGCCGAACTGGAGGATCGTGGCCAGGATCGCGAGCCAGAGCAGCACAATGACGATCATGCCGTACAGGGGAGACCTCATTCCAAAGAACACGGCGGGCCACAGTATGTTCAGCAATAGCTGCAGGACGAACAGAGCAAGCCCGCGCTGCACGTGGAGCACGGCCGCGCCCTGGCGCCAGACCAGAAAGAGGGCGATGCCCATTAACGCATACAGGGTCAGCCAGACCGGCCCAAAGAGCCATGGTGGAGGGGTGAATGGAGGTTTGGCAAGGGCAGCATACCATGTGGGGATCGCCGGCGTTGTGAAGATAGAACCTATTATGCCCGCGACCTCACACACCGAGACGCTGATGATGAGCCGCACGAGATCCGGCATTCTGTACTTCATGTGCTTTCCTTTGGTCATTATAAGCCGCATCCTTGCGTTGTCAACACACCACTCGACACCCGTACTCGTTCTTCGTGGTTCGTACTCGTACCGGCAGGGGCACCGAGCAATCTCGGCTACTCCCCGGGACTGGAGTAGGGCGTTTACGCCCGTCCGGTGTTACGAGCCTAAAGGCTCTACTCCGAGTAACGGGAGTAGGGCGTTTACGCCCGTCCGGTGTTACGAGCCTAAAGGCTCTACTCCGAG
>JACUUY010000168.1 GCA_014859085.1 Caldifarciminota bacterium | reverse complement strand
AAGGTGCGGGACGGCTCTTCTTTCTGCTTGACAAGAGCCGCATCCCAATTATCATACAAGAGAGGAAAATGGCGAATAATGTATCGATACACCATAGCAACATAAGAACGAAAAAGGAGGTGCTGGCAGATCAAAAACCCGGCGCGCCGAGATCCTATGGGCAGAACCTCGGCGATGACACACAATATCCATTCTAAGAGTGATACAGGAGGACACATGAGAAGAACTTCGTCGATGATCGTATGCGCGGTATTATTACCGGTGCTCTTTCTTGCCGCGGCTCCGGGCGTCGAAAAAGCAAGGGAGATACGGCCCGACGGCTCAACGGAGCAGCACCGAATAGATGCCATGATGAAACAGGACTTAACAGATAGCAGGCAGACCGTGATCGATTCAATTCCGGCGCCAGGCACATCCCATATGGGGCTGGCCTGGGA
Source organism: Caldifarciminota bacterium (assembly GCA_014859085.1). Taxonomy (GTDB): domain Bacteria; phylum Hydrothermota; class Tepidihabitantia; order SM23-42; family SM23-42; genus SM23-42. Next base: position 3,443 of record JACUUY010000168.1, on the reverse strand, counting down.
CGGCACCTATCTGTGGAATGTCTCCAATGCGACAACACCTATTGTGGCGTATCAAATCGATCCGCAAACCGGAACCGTGGTCAACACACTCACGACCGCGATATACTCATACGTGCTCGGCTGCACTTATCTGAATGGCAGTCTGTGGATCCAGGAATGGTACACATATGGTACAACCTACGAGATAAATCCAACGACCGGCGCGATCGTCAGTTCATTCACGTCACCGGCCGGCACGAGCTCGCGGGGCTTGACCAACGACGGTACGTACCTGTGGATAATGAACGCACCAGGGCAGATCGCCTATCAGGTTACAACCACGGGCACCGTCGTGCGCAGTGTAAGCATGCCCATGGTGCAGTGGGCAATGGATGCCGCGTGGAATTCTCAGAGAGGGACGCTTTTTCTCTGCGACAACAGTTACGCAAACAACATAAAGGAACTCGATGTCTCAGGCGCCACGGCGATCCTCCTCGATGAATTCCCTCATCCGGGCGCGGCATACACGCCCGAAGGGATTACCTACGACGGCCAATATCTCTGGACCACGGCTTTCGATGCTTACTGGATATGGAAAATAGATATTGGCGATCCCTCTCCTTCTGCAGTGTGGGATTTTGAGGATGGTCTACAGGGTTGGACGCATACCAATGGTCTCACCTTCCCGGCCGCCTGGGGTGTCAGAAGTTCCCTACTTCACGCGGGCACCTGGCAGATACCCGCATCGGGCGATTCCTCGATGTGGATCGATTCGGACGCGGCGGGCAGTGGTGTCTGGGTTCAGGACAGTGCCTTGTCGCCGGTCCTCGTGCCCAACGCATCTATGGACTGGCTCAGATATGGTGTGAGTTACAACTGGATCGCTTCGGGCGAGTGGCTCGAAGTTGGTCTGAAGTATTTCAACGGGACAAGCTGGGCCGTGGTTCCCTTGAAGACCTACACCGCCGACGTCACGCCCACCTGGGATTCAGTCGATGTCTCGGCTTACAGCGGTTATGATCAAATCCAGATCTACTTCTATTATGACGACAACAACATCTGGGCGTGGTATGCCGCTTTTGACAACGTCTCGATAGCCGCGACGATTGCCACGCACGACGTCGGCGTCAGCGCGATCACGAGTCCGCCGGCGGGCGGCATGGTCGCCGCGGGCAGCCACCCGGTGACCGGCCGGATCAAGAACTTCGGCCACTATACCGAGACCTTCGACGCGACGGCCACGGTCTGGGACACGACGACCTGGACCCAGGTCTTCACGCAGACCGTGACGCTCAGCAATTTCGCCTCCGGCGCCGATTCCTTGGTCACGTTCGGCAACGTGAACTTCGAGATGTCCAGGGTGTACCGCACCATGATCTACACCCTGCTGGCGGGCGACGAGAACCCGGCCAACGACACCGCCGTCATCCACTCGGCGACGAGCACATTCAATACCGTCTGGGATTTTGAGACCGGCTTGCAGGGTTGGACCCATACCAACGGTCTGCCTTTCCCGGCGGGCTGGGATGTTCAGCCCTCGGGTCTGCACCCTTACTACACGCCGCCCAATGCGGGCAGTTATTCAATGTGGATCGATTCGGACGCGGCCGGTTTCGTGACCCTCTGGGACACGGCCTATTCGCCGGCGGTCGCGCCCTCGGCGAGCACGACCTATCTGAAGTACGGCATCGGTTTCCTCTGGTACAGCGGCGGTAATGCCGAGTACGTTACGGTTGGGGTCCGGCCCCGTACCGGTGGCGCCTGGCAGACTCCGGTCGGGCTGCGCACTTACTACGGCACTTTTGGGCCGGCCTGGGATTCGGTCGATGTTTCGGCCTATCAGAGCGCGGATTCGCTCAAGGTCTTCTTCTCTTACAACGACGCGTACTACGAGTGGTGCGTGGCCTTTGACAACGTGATGATCAACGCGCAGGTTGGTATCGAGGAACAGCCGGGCGGCGCGGCACCGCTGGCCTTCGGCTTTGCGTCCATCGCCAACCCGGCCCGTGGTCAGACCGCGGTCGCTTACGCGCTCGCGCAGCCGGGTATGGTCGCCTTGAAGGTCTACGACCGCACCGGCCGATTGGTCCAGACCCTGGTCAACAGCGCGCAGCCGGCGGGTCAGCACACAGTCATATGGGATACCCGTAACCTATCCAGCGGTGTCTACTTCCTCCACCTCGCAACCGATAACCAGAGCGCAACCCACAAACTCATCCTCGTCGACTAATACTGCGCAGATAATCAACCGCGACCGCCCCGCGCCAAACCCGCGGGGCGGTCGCTTTCTCTCCCCTTGACACAACACGGCTTTTCGTATAGCATATAAGAAAAGTAACCAATCAAAAGAATGAAAGGAGGTGGTTGAGGAACACAAGACAGCCGAAGCAGATCCCCTGAGGATAGGGACCTGTACCGATCTGATCATATCCCTTAACATAGAAGGAAAGGAGGTGATACGGAAGACCATAGTGAATTTCAAGATGGCGGTTCGCCAAAACAATCAAGGAGGAGTAGAATGAGCAGAACATGTATTTTCATCCTATTGTTGGTCGTCCCCTTCATGTACGCAGATAACGCCGACATAAGCTCTGAGATTACGGGGCACGCAAGGCCCCGCAACATCGAGGATTCGTTCATCGATCCGGCGCCGCCGAAGCCCTTGCCGGCATCAACCGGCCGGGGACTCGGCGATGTTCTGCTGACCATTAATACGCTCTCGCTCGGCATCGATGCGCCGAGCGGCCTCAGCTGGGATGGCCAGTACCTTTATGTTGTCTCCGTGCAAATGGATTCTGTCTTCGTCGTCGACCTCTTTGTGCCCAGCGTCATCAACCGATGGGGCACAGACGTGTTCGCGGCAGCGCCTTACGGTTCGGCGATTGAACAGAATATCTGGGTAACGCATATCTCACCCGACACCGCCCGCGAATACACATTGGCCGGCGTACCGACCGGCAACGCTTTCTGTACTGAGCCGAGCCTTGCGCTTTATTGTGGTGATGGCAGTGAATGGTGGCAGAATGGTGAGATCTGGTTCGTCGGCATCGGAAGTGCCTGCGGGAACCAGTGCATCAAGTTTTCGGTGCCGGACGGTACGGTCCTTGGCACGATCGGCCATGCTTCGTGGACGTACACATCGCAGCGCGGCATGAGCTATGACCCCCACAACGAAAAATTCTGGGTTGGCGGCTGGAACAGCGATTCGGTGTGGGAATTGAACCTCGATGGTTCACCGACCGGCAGGACATTCTACATGGATGGTTGCGCAGGGATTGCCTATGACTGGCAGTCAACATTTCATCCCACGCCCGTATTGTGGATCACCCGTCAGGCAGCAGATCAGATCGTAATGGTCGATGCGGACAATCCGAACCCCGGGCCGAGTGTAATCACCTGGGATTTTGAGGATGGTTTGCAGGGCTGGATCCATACCAACGGCATGGCCTACCCGGCCGGCTGGG
>JACUUY010000028.1 GCA_014859085.1 Caldifarciminota bacterium | reverse complement strand
TCATTCATGTCTTCCTCGTCTGAAAGCAAGTTCCATTAAAACAAGGATTGAAACTCAGAACCACGCCCAACCGGCCGGCCATGCCTTTCAGTCTGAAAGCAAGTTCCATTAAAACAAGGATTGAAACTGGAAAGACTTCTTCTTCGGACTCGTCAGAGGCCCGTCTGAAAGCAAGTTCCATTAAAACAAGGATTGAAACTGATATAGTCCTCAACATTACTAAACGCCTGTCTGTGGTCTGAAAGCAAGTTCCATTAAAACAAGGATTGAAACCATGTTCAATGAAGCATTCGGTCGGTTCAATTACCGTCTGAAAGCAAGTTCCATTAAAACAAGGATTGAAACATTTCACGGGCGTGAACGCCCTACTCCTGAATATCGTCGCCTCTCGCGCAGAAAACAAAGGGGACAGGCATCTTCAGAGCCTGTCCCAGCGAACGCTTGACATTTTGTATATCACAATTAGAATAGTGTGTTGTCTAAAGCAGAGCACCAGGAATGTTAAGGCATAATGAAAAGGGGGTATGATGAAACAAATCTTCGTGTTCGGCAAACCGGATTGTTCGGTGTGTAAAGACACGCGCGAGAAATTAATGTATTTCAAAGAGAAGAACAAGTTTGATGCGCCGATCAAGTACTACGACATGGAAACGGTCGACGGCTTGACCGAGGGCGCATACCGGGACGTGAGCGATATCCCGACGGTCATCATCCTTGATGACAATAAGGAACTCATCCGCTGGGTCAAGAAACCGCCGGTCAGTGAGGAATTCCTGCCTTATTTGAAATAGGTAATCATTATCAAGAAGCTCAATACCCTCAAGCGTATCCTCAAGAATTATCCCGGTGCTGTCGTCGCTTTTTCAGGTGGCATCGATTCCACTTTCCTGCTCCGCGTCGCCCGGGAAGTCCTGGGCAAGCGGGTTATTGCGGCGACGATCGTCTCGCCGCTGCAATCCAGTAGCGAGACGGCCGAAGCCCGCCGCACCGCGCGCAGCCTCGGCGTAAAACATGTAGTATTCGCCGTCAATGTACTGCACCGGCCGGCGATCAGGGAGAATCCACGAAACCGGTGCTATCACTGCAAGCGGATCATGTTGAAAAAGATCAAAACGCTAGCCGAGAAAAAGGGCTACGCCGCAATCGAGGCGAGCAACCGGTCCGACCAGAGGTACTTCAGGCCGGGGCTCGATGCGGTCAAAGAACTGGGTATGGGATCACCGTTGATCGCAGCCGGTTTTGAGAAAACAGATATAAGGAATGCGGCGCGCCGGCTTGGACTCGCCAACTGGAATAAACCGAGCACGGCATGTCTCGCGTCGCGAATCCCTTACGGCGTGAAGATCGACCATAAGACGCTGCGCCGCATTGAAAAAGCAGAAGCCTGCCTGATGCAACATGGATTCTCGCAGGTCCGCGTGCGTGACCATTTCCCGGTCGCCCGCATTGAGATCGCGGAGACTGAATTCAAGAAAATGATCCGCGAACGGCGCAAGATCGCAAGTGAACTGCGCAAACTCCACTATGACCACGTCACACTCGATCTTGACGGTTACTCCACGGGCAGCTTCGACCGCCGATGAAAAAGAATCTCGCGGAACTCACGAGATCGATCTTTAAGGTAGGATTGTTCGGCTTTGGCGGCGGTCTGGGCATGCTCGCCCTGCTGCGCAATGAATGCGTGAAGAAAAAAGAATTCATATCGGACGACGCCATGTACACCGCAATCGCCCTGGGACAGATGCTGCCCGGACCATTCATAACGAATTACTGCGAGTATATCGGTTACCATCTCTTTGGCGTGCGTGGGGCCGCGGCCTGCGGCGGAGCAATGATCCTGCCTTCTTTCATTCTGATGATCGTCCTTTCCTGGTTCTACCTGACCTACCATACTCTTCCCGGCATCACTCTCGTGTTCAAGGGGATCGGCGCCGCCGTAACGGCAATAATCCTGTGGGCCGCATATGACCTGGGCCGGGTGCTGATCAGAAGCGCCAAAGGCGTGGTGATCCTGCTCTTCGCCCTGATTCTATTCCTGCTGAAATTCGATCCGGTGCTGACCGTCCTGATCAGCGGTTTTCTCGGCATTGCCTTTGCACAAATGAGGTTTCCGCGCGAAACACTGCTTGCCGTGCCGCTGTTCCTCTTTGATCCGGGCAAGGCGCTCGACCTCGGCGGCATTTTCCTGAAGATCGGCGCGGTCATATTTGGCGGCGGATATGCGGCAATACCATTCATCCAGAACGAAGTCGTTACCGTGAGGAACTGGCTTACGGCCAGGGAGTTCATCGACGCCGTTGCCCTGGGCCAGATGACGCCGGGACCGGTCGCGATAACCGCCACCTTTGTCGGTTTCAAAGTAATGGGGATCCCGGGCGCAATCATCGCCACGCTCGCCATTTTCCTGCCTTCGTTTTTGATGCTGATCGTCATGGTCCGGATCTACCGGCGGATCAACCGCAATGCCTATGTGATATCTTTTTTCAATGGCGTCAAATCAGCCGTCGTCGCGATCCTGTTGTCGACCGGTGTCGTTTTTATCCTCTACAACTGGCAACAACCGGCCTATGCCGCCTTCGGTACTATCGTCCTTGTTGTGCTTCTGTTCGTCAAGATAGAACCGATAATCGTAATATTGGCCGGCGCCCTATTCAGTCTGATCGCAAGATAGGATCATTGCTTCCTACGCATGACCGCAATGGTCAGTAATTATCTTGCAGGATCGTATCGCGCTAGCCGCCGTTGGCGCGTTCTACCATAATGAATTCCGCGACGGCACTCCGCTCCTTGCCGCTTAGAATGTCCTTGACCTTTAGCACGATCATATAACTGCCCGGCACCAGGTCCATCGGATGGTATTCGGCGCCGAGGAACGCAGTATTACCCGGCTCGATCCAATCCTTGACCATCACATCCACGACTTCCTGACGCATCCGGTCCTTGTTGTAGACTTCATAGATTGTCCTGACCTGGTGCATGCCATCCTTCGTCTCCAAATTATATGCTTCAGCATACAGATAAAAAGGCTGGCGCACCGGCAGCACGGTCTGGAGTAACGGGATCACGCGCCCCACCGGCTTTTCGAATTTCTCGTGCGTGAACGACCGGTCGATCAAGCGCGCCGGTATCAGATCGCTGATCTCCTTCACGTCCTCCGCGTACTCAACGAGATTCACCGTGAATATCTTCTTTCCGGTCCTCCGGGTTCGCAGGTCGGTCAGTGCTACTTCAACGCGATACTCTTCAGGGCTAAGCCAGAGATTGCTTTCGTCGACGAACCTCCCGCTCGCAGCGTGTGCCGGTACCAGAACATGCTTCGTGTCGTGGACCATGCTGTCATGGCGGTCATATGCTTTTATCTCTCTGAAAAATTCGGCATGTACGGTATCATCGATGGCGATCTCGAGATACAACTCAAGGCGCGTTAGATTCTTCTGTTGCCTGAATCGTCCGTATGATATCATGAAATCGAGCGGTTCTCCGGCCACGACCTCGATGATTGTATCCGCAGCGGTCTCCCTCAAATGCGCCATGCGCACGCGGTCGCCGAATTCCGACACAGACAACAACTTGTAAGCACGCGCAATGCGAACGAAATCGAATTTCAGACCCTCTGCGTTATAGGTCCATACCTCAGCCGGATTAACCTCCAATCCGGGGCTCACGCCCACGCTGTGCTCGGGCGTGATCGCCTCTCGCCGCGGCTCGCCGTGCCTGACGTACACCCGTATGCGGTCATCGCTCAGCGGCGCGCTCTTCCCGAATTCTCTGTATGCGTACCCGCTCCGCCGCTCAAAGACAACACGCTCTTCACTCCGGTCCTGCCAGTATTCTTCATAGAGCATCGTTCGCTCGCTCGGCGACTCCTGGTTCAAGTATTGACGCGCCGCCAGCGTATCGATACCCATAAGACCCAGGTACTTGACGCGTTCGGGCTCGAGCAAACGGTAGTAGCGCGCCGCGAATATATTGCTGGCACAATGAAGCATGAGCAAGCAAGTAATGATAACAATGATGTATTCTCTGCCTTTCATAAGGTCTCTCCTTCTGGTTACGCCTGGCTCCAATTCGGTACCGGTCGGCCATCAATTATACTTTGTGGTACGTGAATGTCAATCAGCACAAGAACCGACACATGCCACGTCCCGACTGCTGCCGTGGTGCCGGGACCTGACCGCCATTGACAAACCGTCGATTTCCAATATACTTCGGTACAGGCGGCGTAGCTCAGCTGGTAGAGCAGGAGAATCATAATCTCTGTGTCGGGGGTTCGAGTCCCTTCGCCGCTATTTATCTATGATCATTACGCTATTGACCCGGTCAATATTGATGAGGCGCTGAATATGGCAAGAGAAGATATCGATCTCTTGGAAGAACTGGAAAGAAAACTGGCAAAACTCGAAGAAGTCGAGAAGACGTTAAAGGAAAAACAAGATGAGATCGCGCGCTCCATTACGGCACGCGAAGATTACGCCCGGGAAGAACAGGAACTAAAAACAGAGATCGATGGCCTAAGGGCAGCGAAGAACACCATTCAGGATGAGATCCGGCAGCTGACCGAAAAAAAGACGGATATTGAAAACCTCACCGCCGGGCTGGAAAGAAACCTCAGCCAGATGAGGAATCAGCATGACACGCTGCAGGAAGAGCATCACAAACTCAAAGTTGAAATAGCAGGGCTGACACACGAAAACCGCCTTCTCGACGAGAAAACGCAGACCATGGCTTCCGAACTGAGGACCACCGAAAAAACGCTCGGAGCAACCAGGAACGAAAAGTTCTCGCTCGAGCGGGAACTGCAACTCCTGAGAGAGGAATACGAGGCAACGGTGAAGAAACTGGAGAACACGAAGAAAGAGGAAGCCGCTCTCGCCTCGAATATCGCGACGATGCAGCTCGAACTTGCATCATTGAACAAGTCGTTCAACGAGAAGGAGAAAGCCGACCGCGAGGCAAGGGATGAAGCAGAATCTTTCCGGAAGGACCTCATCAGAAGGAACCAGGAACTGGAGCAGGCGGTGAAGAAGCTCGAGAAGCTGCGCAATGAATGTGCTGGCCTTGAATCGCGGATAAACGATTACCGGAGCATCGAGAAGGAGCTGAAGAATATCCAGCCCGAATACCGCAAGGTCAAAGAGGACTTCGAAAAGTCGAAACGGGAAGGCGGCGAACTGGCGAAATCCATCGGTCAAGCCAGAAAGACGCTCGACGACCTGAAATCCGAGACCAGGGTACATGAAAAGCTCGAAGCGACGCTGAACGAGAAGAAGAAGGAGCTGGCGTACACCGAGGAACTGCTGCAGACGATCCGGGCGGAATTGAACGAAGCGGACAGCGAGTTCAAGAAATTGCAGAAAGAAATCCCCCGGATGAGAACCGAACACGAAGCGCTCATGAAAATGATCAGCGAAAACGATCACGTCTGTCAGCTGCTCGAGATACGCAAGAAGGAACTGTCCGTCCTTGACGAAAAGATCGACCAGCGCGATGCACGGATAACGGAGATCATGGATACATTGCGCGTTCTCGAGAGCAAAGACCGGGAGGCGATCGCCGCGCTGAGCCAGGAAACGCAGGAACTGGTAAAGACCCACGAACAATATGCAGGCGAGATCAAACAACTGCTTGAGCAGAAGAAATCCGTTGCCGATGAGCAGAATACGCTGAACATAGAATTGTCCGAATTGAAGACGAAGATCGAAAAGGCGCGCCTCTTTGAGGGCGACATGTCATCGAAGATCGAAAGGAGGCGCAGCGAACTCATGGCGCTGGATCGGGAAACAGAAGATAAGAGGACGGCGGCGCGCCGCCAAATCGAAGAACAAACGGCCGCGCTCGAAAACCTGAAACAAGAACTGGGAACACTGGAAAGCAGAAGGGATGAATCTCTCGGCATCATCGCCGAGAAAGAAGAAATGCAGCGAACGCTCGCCAGTCTGAACGCAGTCAAGGAAGACCTCGACCGCGAGATTGCGGCGAAGGCGAAGGAGCTGGACAAACTCAAGATCTTCATAACGCGCCTGAAAGAAGCGCATCCAGTTCCGGCGGACGAGGAGAAGAAAGATCAAATATCCTTCTGACGCGGACCCCGCGCAATAATGAAGATCATTTATATCATCGTCGGCGGGATCGTCTTTGCAGTCGGTTATGCCGTATTCCTCATTCCGTACAGGATCGTGCCCGGTGGAATAAGCGGGATCGCGATGATACTCCGCTTTCTCTACGGCACGCCGGTCGGGATCGTCACGATCCTTCTGAATATCCCGCTTTTCGTCTTCGCCCTGCGCATCCTGGGTATCCGTTTCGGGGTCAGATCGATAGGTGCCATCATCTACACCAACCTGCTCATCGATCTCCTTGTCTACTCACTGCGCGTCAAACCGCCCACCGACGATGTCACACTTGCCGCGCTTTACGGAGGGATCCTGCTGGGGTTGGGTCTCGGCCTCATATTCAGGGGCAATGCCAGCACCGGCGGCAGCGATATCATAGGACAACTCTTCAGCCGGTACACCAATCTCTCGGTCGGCATGTGGATAATGATCGTTGATTTCGTGGTCATCACGGCCGCCGGCATCACGACCGGTTCGATCGAACTCGCCCTGCTGGGATACCTTGCCCTCTTCCTTTCTTCCAAGGTGATCGATCTGGTCCTTGAAGGTATCGACTACGCGCGCGCGGCGTTCGTCGTCAGCACTAAGACCGACCAAATGACTGACTATATCTACGAGAAGATGAAGCGGGGCGTCACCATTCTCGAGGGTCACTCACCCTATTCCGGGGAGAAACGGCCCGTACTCATGTGTGTCATAACAAGAAAAGAAACACCCTTCTTCAAATCGATGGTCAATGACATCGACAAGGATGCATTCGTGATATTGACTGACGTGTTCGAGGTCCTGGGCAAGGGGTTCAGGCCCCGGATCTAACCACGCGTTATACTCCCCTGCCATGAAAAGCGTATCAATAAAACAACACCGGCGCGGACATCCATGGATATTCTCCAATGAGGTCAGGAAAAAAGAACCCATCGGACCGGGCGAGATCGTCGACATCTATCAGGGAAAGAGATTCCTCGGACGGGGATTCTACCACCCGCATTCTCTGATCGCGGTCCGGAAGTTTTCAAATGCTGTTCAGGAATTCGCCCCGCCTTTTGTCGACGCAATGATCGCCAAAGCACTGGAATACCGCAAAGCACATGTGCGGACCGGCAGCTTCCGGCTCGTATACAGCGAAAGCGATGGACTCCCCGGGTTGATCGTCGATAAATACGAAGCGACCTTTGTCGTCCAGATTAACTGCTACGGAATGGACGCGCGCCGCGAGCTGGTATTCAATTCACTCCTCAAGCTCGGTCCCGATTGCATCTACGAGAGAAGCGATACATCACAAAGGACGCTCGAGGGTCTCGAACCCCGCACCGGTCTCGTGGCCGGCCGGCTGGAGAATCCGGTTGGTATCGAACTGGACGGGCTGGCCTTTCAAGTCGATATCGAACGCGGCCAGAAGACCGGATTCTTCCTCGACCTCGGCGATATTAGAAGAAAAGCAGAGGTCCTTGCCCGCGGCAGAAAAGTGCTCGACCTCTTCTGCTACACCGGCGCCTTCTCCTGTTATGCGGCGCGCGGGGATGCAGTGTCGGTAACCGGCGTTGACTCCTCGGCCGCGGCGGTCGATCTCGCCATCGACCACAGCCGTAGAAACGAACTGAAGAATACCGCATTCATACGGGCCGATGCGTTCGATTTCCTGCGATACGATAAAGAGACCTATGACCTGATCATCCTCGATCCGCCATCATTCACGAAATCGAAGAAGGGATTATCCAGTGCTCGGCGGGGGTACAAGGAGATCAATATCCAGGCAATGAAGCGCCTTAACAGGCAGGGCATACTGATCACAACCTCATGCTCGCACCACGTGAGCGAGGAGATGTTCCTCCAGATCATTCGCGAAGCGGTCCATGATGCGGCCGTTGACCTGCGCGTCATTGACCGGGCAACCCAATCCATGGACCACCCGATCCTGGTCAACATGCCCGAGAGCCACTATCTCAAATGCCTCATTCTGCAGCGTGCAGATTGACGTCCTTGACTTCCATCGTTGAATCGTTATAATAACAATTGTGGTTGGTTTTGCCGTCGTTTTCCTGCCTCAGCCAGTGAAGGTTGGCTGAATTTTTTTGGCCGTAATTAACAGGAGGTAAATGTGAACAAAGCCGGCAAGAAGAAGACTGGAGTCTATGAGAATGTGGTCAAGCAATTCAATAAGGCGGCGGATCTTATTGATTTCGACCCGGAAATTCGCAAAGTACTTGCCACGACGCAAAATGAATTGACCGTGAACTTCCCGGTCAAGATGGACGATGGGCATATTGAGATATTTTCAGGCTACCGCGTGCAGCATAATAACGCGCTCGGGCCCTACAAGGGCGGCCTGCGCTATCACCCAGCAGTCGATATCGATGAGGTGCGGGCGCTTGCTACCTGGATGACCTGGAAATCCGCGATCGTGCATATTCCGTTCGGTGGTGCAAAAGGCGGGATCCAGTGCGATCCTTTCAAATACTCCCGGTCCGAGATCCAGCGCATCACGCGGCGCTTCACTTATGCTCTGGGTTGCAACATCGGTCCGGAATATGACATTCCCGCACCCGATGTCAACACGAATGCCCAGATCATGGCATGGATCCTCGATACCTATCTCTCAACTCAATCGCCCCTCACCCGGCAGGCAAGCGTGCATGTCGTAACCGGCAAGCCGGTCGAGTCCGGCGGCAGTCTGGGCCGTGACAAGGCAACGGGTCAGGGTGTGGTTTTCACGATCGAACAATGGGCAAAGGATAGGAAACACGATCTCAAGGGTGCAACCCATTTCGTGCAGGGCTACGGCAACGTAGGCTCGTGGGCGGCAATGCTCATGAAACCTTATGGCGCAAAAATGGTCGCGGTCTCAGACTTGTGCGGCTGCTTCCAGAACCCGGAGGGCATCGAACCCCATGAACTGAACGACTATTTCAAGAAGAATCGCACCTTCGATGGTTTCCCCAAACTGAGAAAGATCGACGACAAGCAGTTCCTGAGCACAAAGGCGGACATCTTCATACCGGCGGCACTGGAGAACCAGATAACGGCCGAGACCGCCGATCTGCTGAACGTCAAGGTAGTTGCCGAGGGCGCGAACGGTCCCACTGATCCGGACGGTGATGAAATACTGCAGAAAAAGGGCATCGACATAATCCCTGATGTTCTCTGCAATGCCGGCGGCGTCATCGTCAGTTATTTCGAATGGCTCCAGAACAAGCGGAGCGAGTGCTGGGATCTTGACGAGGTCGATCGCAAGCTGCGCAAGATCATTGTCGGCGGTTACGACCGCGTGCGTGATGCAGCCAAGACGCATAAGACCGACTGGCGCACCGCAGCATACATCGTTGCCCTGACGCGGTTGGAAAGGGTATACAAAGAGCGCGGCATCTTTCCATAATACATCGGACGCGCAATCTTCGGATTCGCGTGCTGGACACCTGGCGTTATCACGCGCCACTAGGCCATTGGAATTTATTGCTGCACCGGAGGTGATCCATGCTGGTATTCTTGCTCCTCTTCACCGAGTTGAACGCGGGTTATCTAAATGTGACGGCCGATCGGGAGAGCATGCCGATCTACGTCGACAACGATTTCATCGGCCAGACCCCGATCATCGAATACCCGCTGCGACCTGATCAGTACACGGTTGGTTTCTTCCCTGAAGATAGCATCGAAACGGCGAGCTGGCGCTTGAAGAACGGAAGTATCAGTGCACTATGGCAACTCGCCAAGTATGGTGAAGGCGTGGCAAAGGTGGAGATCGCTCAGAACCGCATATCCAACCTGCACCTGGATTACCGCGAGGTCATGAAAGCACCGGGCCGAGCGAAACTCAAGGTTGCGGCGTGCCTTGGAGGCACGTTCATGCTCGGTGTGCTTTCTGTGCTGGCGGTTCAGGCGATCTTCTGATGTTGCCGCCCGGGTAGGTCGTCAACCCTGTGAGGCCTGCGCGCTCTTGCGCTCGGCTTCGATACGTTCCAGGAGCGGTTCCGGGATCAGCGTTGGATAAGCACCGGTGAAACATGCGGTACAGAACCCGGCCGCGCCCTGGCCGACGCCACGCACCAACCCGTTGACCGTCTGATAGACCAAAGCATCAGCGTTGATCGATTTTCTGATCTGATCGACCGATCTGTCCCGTGCAATCAATTCGCCTCTGGTCTGCATATCGATCCCGTAGACGCACGGAAAACGTAAAGGCGGCGAGAACAGGGCATAGAACACCTTCCGCGCGCCCACACTGCGCACAAGAGCCACGATCTCGCGCGACGTAGTGCCGCGAACGATCGAATCATCGATCAGCAGGACATCCTTACCCTCGATCTCACTTCTTATCGGGTTGAGCTTCAATCTCACGGCTTCAATGCGCTGTGTTTGCGTGGGCATGATGAAGGTCCGGTAGATGTACCGGTTCTTGATCAAACCCTCCCGGTGCTTCACGCCCAGGGTCTCGGCGACCATCAATGCCGCGCCCCTTGCCGTATCCGGCACTGGCATTACCACGTCCGGTTCAAGGCCCTGCTTCAAACACTCCTTGCCGAGCTCCTCACCCAGCCTGAGCCTCGCTTCATACACTCCGACCCCATCGATGACCGAATCAGGCCGGGCAAAATAGACATATTCAAAGATACACACGGCTTTCTTGCCCTGTTTTATCTGCCTGACATGACAGTTGTTCTCGCGGTCGATGAAAACTGCCTGGCCGGGCAGCACATCGGTCATATCATGGTAGCCGAGGAGGTCTAATGCGACACTCTCCGAGGCAAAGCAGTAACCCTGTCCGTTCCGACCCATGACCAGCGGTTTGATGCCGTTCGGGTCACGGAACGCAAGGAATCCCTTGTTTGCCAATACCGAAACCACGGCATAGCTGCCAACCAATCTCTCATATACCTTGCCCAGTGCTTTGAACAGTTTGTCCGGGGTCAATGTCTTCAGGTTCATCCTGCCCAGCTCGGCAGACAGAACATTGAGTATCAGCTCGGCATCGCAATTCGAATTGAAGTAGCGCAATTCGTCTTCGATCAGCGTCCTTTTCAAATCCGAGTAGTTGACGAGATTGCCATTGTGGCAGAGCGCGATACCATACGGCGCCGTGCTGATGAATGGTTGCACATCTTCCGCCGATCCGGTGCCAACCGTCGGATACCGCACGTGGCCGATGCCGGTTCGGCCTTCGAGCCGTTCGATATTCTTCGCGTTGAAGACGCCGAAGACGAGACCGTTCCCTTTTTTCAGGTGAAAGCCACCGTCGAAGGTCACGGCGCCCGCCGCGTCCTGACCGCGGTGCTGAAGGACGAGAAGTCCCGGATAGATCTTGTCTATCGCCCGCTCATCATTTACGATACCGATGACGCCGCACATTTCAGGAACCCGACGCCGCAGTACGGATCATGTCCGAATACCTTCCAGAAAATTCAGTCCTTCCCGTATCTGCTCGTAGGTCTTCACCAGCGCCTCGGAAACAACCTTGGTCTCTGACAGGACCGGCATGAAATTCGTATCCCCCTGCCATCTTGGCACCAGGTGAAAATGTAGATGATCCACGACGCCCGCGCCGGAGACGCTGCCCTGATTCACCCCGATATTGTAGCCTTGAGGTTTCATGGTATGGTCGAGCGCCTTGATCACCCGCGATATCAAATGATGGATCGCGAGAATCTCATCATCATTGAGTTGCTCGATGAGTCCGACATGTCTCAGCGGCGCGATCATGACGTGCCCGTTATTGTATGGATAACGGTTCATGATTGTAAAGGCCCTTTCGAACCGTTCAAGGATCAGGACCTTCTTGTCGTCCTTTGACCTCAGCCCGTCGCAGAGAAAACAGCCGGCACCAGGGTTCCTTATGTATTCCACGCGCCAGGGCGCCCATAATTTCTCCATTGTCATATTCTCCATTTCTTCAATTCTTCGTCGTCAACCGGAGCAACGATCGTTCTTGCGCTCTTGCCCTTGTGCCGGTAATATACCTCAACCTGCGGTTCATTCTTCTTGTCACTGTACCGCGCGGTGATCGCCGCCGCGGTACTGAGGTATTTCCTATCACCGAGGAGGAGCGCGTTGGGACTGCCGGTATCCGGTACATAGAAAAATACCCGTGTCTCATCCGCCAATTCATCGATCTTCATATTCTCGTCTTCATTGCGTCCGACGATCAATTTGGCATCGGGCGAAATCCTGAAATGGCGTCCTATCTTGAGCAAATCAATGTCCGAAGCACCGATCTTCTTCCCAAACCGCAGAACATCGGCCAGGCGACGGCTGAACCCCGGATCGGTCAACAAGCAGCCGCCGCTCGGCGGAAGGAATTCAACCACCTTCTTCTTCTTGGCGATCTCGAGCGAGAGCCGGCGCGACCGGCCCCTTATCATAAGCATATCTTGACGCTTGATCAGACCCTGTGTCTCCGGCACTGTCGCCGGCAATAATGCGCCGCTCAAGGGCCTGACCACCATACCTGCCAAGCCGGCTTTTTTCTCAATGAGCATTAATGTATCCAATCGCTGCGACATCTGGCGCTGTTCGAGGACCTCACCGGTAACCACAAAATCGGCCTTCACCTCGGACATATATTCCTTTGCTTTCTTCAGCATCAGGATGCGGCAGTCGATACATGGATTGAGGTTCTTTCCGTAACCATGCTCGGGCTCCTGCACGATCTGCGCGAGTTCTTCGGTGACATCGATCGTCTTCAGATCGGGGACTGATGGCAGCTGCTGGGCGGCTAGAAGCTGGTGCGATATGTGCAGTGGATAGGTCTTCACGCCCCATTCCCTGACCAGCTCCAGGGCAATGGACGAATCGAGACCGCCCGAATACAAGACGACTGCTTTCGCTGGTTTACCTGGTGCCTTCAGATTATCCACAAAGGTACGAAAAGCATCACTGACCCTTCAGTTCGTTGAGCATGTTACGCGCGTTTATGTCGCCCGGGTTCACTGACAGCCAATTCTCCAGCACCCGGATCGCCGAAAGCCTGTTGTCCATTGCCAGATGGGTCATCACCAGCGCTGAATATGCCTGCGCGAACCTTGGATTTATTTCGATGGCACGCTGAAAATACTCGATCGCCCTGCCGTACAGACCCGTATTCGCGAAGAAAGTGCCGATCTGGACTATCATTCCGGCATCTTGGGTTTCGATCTTCGACAAATACGCTACTGCGCTATCCGGCATGTCCATCTGGGCGAAGATGACCCCGAGATTATAAATGAAGTAGACATTCTGGAAGGGTTCGAACAGCAGTGCGAACCGCCATGCGTTGGCTGTCCCCTGAAGATCTCCCCGGTCGCGTAAGACCACGCCAAGGCTGGCCAGGCCCGCCGCATAATTCGTGTACAAGCGCCGCGTATTTTCATCTTTGTACACATAGTGATCAAAGAATTCACCTTCCGCCTTCCGCTTCTCAAAATCAACCAGGATCTCTGACAGAAAACCATAATGCTCCGGGTTGAAAAGGCCGGTATAGCGATACGTACGGTAGAAGAAGTCCTCCGTCCTTCTTACGTTCACGCCATATATCGGATCGACGCTGTCGCCGACCACTCGATAGACGAGCCCCTCAAGCCTGACGTAGGGTCGGAATCCCTCGAAGTTCTCCGCCGAAACGGTCGAGGCAAAATAGATCGGCACCTTACCCTTATAATTCTTCAGATATTGCGCGGCGAATTCCTGCTGAGATGTCACGTAATCGCGCTCTGTGAGCCTGATGCCGGCATTCGTCGCCAGGATGTTGCGGATCATGATGTCTTTTACCCAGATCACGCGGCGGTCGCGCGTCATGAAAGGTTCCAACCGGTTGATCTGCTCGGTCGTGAAACTGATCGGCACGCCCCAGTCCTTCAGTTGCCTTATATACCAGTTCGTATTGATCAAAGATAGATTGGCATTGATGACCCGGCGCTTGAGGCCGAGCACTTCCTGGGCAAACCACAGCGGGAAAGTATCATTGTCGCCGTTCGTGAAGAGGACGCCGCCGTCATCGCACGAAATGAGCATGTTGTATGCGTAGTCCCTGGGGATGAAATCATCCTTCCGGTTGTTCACGGCAAAGTTCGTCATCAGCGGTATGACCGAATACACCAGGTATCCGCTGAGGCCGCCGATCTCGATCCAGCGCTTGTTTTTCGCGCCTTTCTGCATCGATTGCAGGAAGCCGAAGAAACCGAAGCCGACGAGCATGCCGAAATAGGTGTGGCCGGTATGGAAGAAATAGTCACGCTCGCGCACTTCCTGAGGCTGATGCCGGGGGTTGGGATCGCTCGGCGAGAACTTGAGGTTCAGGTATCCGACCATCGCGAACGAGAGCATGAAAACAATGAACGCGGTCAGGAAGAAAATCTTGCGTTCTCTCCGGTACAGCACGACCAGACCCCATATGCCGAACACGTAGAACAGAGCAAGCACGACGCTGCGGAACAGAGCGTTCATCGACTCGGGCATCACTTGCCACGAAAGGTACCGGACGAAGAGCGCCATCTGCCAGAAGTAACCCTGGAACACGCCGAAGCCGGTGCTTTCCTGAGTCTGCCGCGGGAGCAGTTTGGTCGGCCCGTACTGCGCGCGGCGCAGGACACTGGTGAATGCCTCAAAACTCTCGCCGGGATCGCACTCGTTAATGCGGGGCGCGATATTCTCTCCAGCGTAGTACCGCTCGGCAACGCCTTCCTGTTTGTAGAGCCGGTCAAGGACCCGGGAGCGGATCGGCAGATATAACTCGGACGAAGAAGCGACGAGCACGAGCAATATCCCGGCCCAGAAGAAACGCCAGTTACCGTGCTTAGAGATATTGCCCGCCGGCAAGAGGATTCCAGCCAGCAGGATCAACCCAAGAATGACCAGAGCCGGCACATCCCACGCTTTTGGCAATAAGAACATCACTGCGAAGAATATGATCTGGAACACACCCAGCAGCCATAATAGCGTATCTTTCAGATAGCGTCTTTCGACGATAAATATGAAGGCATAGATTGGAAAGAATATCAGAAAGGGTATCAGATGGATGCCCGTGGCCAGGAATATCAGGTAAAAAGAGACTAGCAGATACTTGTTCTTCGGTTCCCCCGCTTTCACGCTCTCATACCACAGAAGCGTTATGTAGTTGATCAGCAGGAACACGAAGGTGGCCGCCGCGTACACTTCGGTCTCGATCGCGTTTTCCCATACCGTGTCGTAAAAGGCAAACGCCAGGCAGGTGCCGAAAGCGATAATGAGATATGTCAGTTGATTATTGTTCTTCTGCCACATCCTGAATATTTTCAGCAGCATGCGGTACATCACAAAGACCGTCAGCACGGTCAATGTCAGACTGAGCAGATTCATGTGCCATGCGACCTCTTTCGAAATGGGCAGGATGGACGCGATCAGCCCGAACATCATCAGCCAGACACGGCCCAAGAACACGTAGAACGGTGTGCCCGGCGGATGCGGGATCGCCAGCGTGTACGCCGATGCAATAAATTCACCGCAATCCCAGAATGACAATGTCGGCGCTATCGTGTACAGATATACGATGCTGACAACGGCGAGCAAGATGTATAGCAAAATGTTCTCAAGTCTTTTATAGCCCATGGCCACTCCTTCATCCGTATTATATTCAATCGGAGATTGATGTCAACAATACTCGGACTGCGGGCGGCGGATCGTGCAGCGTTCGGTTTAAGTCTAAGAAAACGCTGGACAAAAAGCGAATTATTGCTATAATCACTTTAATGAAGAAGCGGCTCCTGACGATCTATGAATTGATTGTCATTACCCTGGGCATCGGACTGCCGGTCACGCACGTCCTCATGCTTCGTCCCGCCTTCCCGGCTTTTCCCGCCTACATAATATTCCTTCTCACCACAATTCTCTGCGAACTCGTCTACATTCAAATCAAGAACACGATATTGTCGTTCGAAGTCGTCATCTACTTCTTCATCCTCCTCATATTCGGCGGACCTGTCGCCTCGCTCACAGCGATCATCAGCGTGGCCGTGGTCTGGACGCTGAAGAGCATAAAGCATATCGTGCGCAAAGACACTCACCAATTCTGGCAGACCGTCCGGATGGGCCTTTACAATGCCGGCGTCTACGGATTCATATATATGCTCACCGGGCTGCTCATGTCCTTCTATCCGGAAAATGCCCGATGGATCCTTGCGATCCTCACGCTTGTGATCCTGAACGAGCTGTTCATCTCGGTCCGCACATTACTGAAGGGCGGTCCGTACTGGGTGTATCTAAAAGAAGAGGCGGCCATCAGCAATGTAATGGAAATCCTCATCTACCCCATCGGCATCTCAATGGCACTGCTCTACACGGCGCATGGCATCGTCTCCACGGTCCCCTTGATCATTAGCATATCGGTCTTCTCGTATATCGGACATATGATGTCGAGCTATCAAGAGAAGATGAAGCAGAGGATCACCGAGGAAGAAGACCTGAATGAGATAACCCGCAAACTGGAGGGAATCCTCGATTTTGAGCAACTCATCACCACGACGCTCATGAAGGTCCATTCGTTCATCCATGCCGATGAAGTTGCGATCATCCTCGAAGACCCGGAACAAGGGATCAGTGTCATGCGTAACTACGACGGCTCAAAGATCCGCAACCTGAAATTCACGATCCCGCCACAAACCAGCAACGCGGTCGAGCTGCCGCTGGTAACCAGAGAGAAGACTATTGGTACCATGGTTGTCAAACCGCGGACCCCCCTGGACAAGGAGCGTCTCGTCCTGCTGACGAATCTGGGGAAGCACATCTCGCTCTGCCTGTCAAATGCCATGCTCTATAAGATATCGATCGAGGACGCCCTGACCGGGCTCCACACGCGACGTTACTTCGAACACAAGCTTACTGAATGCATCAATGAGGTGCACCGGAATGACGGCAGGCTTTCGATCGTGCTCTTTGACATCGACAGCCTGAAGCACGTCAACGACCAGCTGGGCCACAAGATGGGCGATCAGGTGCTCAAAACGTTTGCCCAGATTCTGAAAATGCATTCCAGAAAAATGGATATCATTGCGCGATGGGGTGGCGATGAATTCGTCGCGATCATTCCCGGCGCCTCAGACAACGAGGCGCGCGTCTTTGGCGAGCGGATGACAGAACGCTTCGCGAACGAGGTCTTCATTGCCGAGAACAAGAACATGAAATGCAACGTTGCTTACGGTTCGCTTGAGTACAGTCAGCGGGCGAACATCCCTCCAAGCGAGATCTTCCACGAGGTAGACAAGCGACTTCTGTTAATGAAAAAAACACTCAACCGGTAGTTGCCGGTCAGCTACAGCATCAATACTGGATCAACGAGAAAACTTCGTACCCGCTCAACTTTGTGCTTCCTCCAAGGTAAGTCAAATCACTGATAAAAGCACAACCGATAACCGCGCCGCCCAGCTTCTCGATCAACTCGCACGTCGCTTTGACCGTGCCACCCGTGGCAAGAACATCATCGAAGACCAAGATTCTTTCCCCCGGTGCTATCGCATCCTTATGTATCTCGATCGTGTTCGTTCCATACTCCAGCGTGTAATCCATTGATACCGTTTCCGCCGGCAATTTGCCCGGTTTCCTGACCGGGATAAACCCGCAGTTGAGCCGGTAGGCAATGACACCGCCAAATATGAAACCCCGTGCCTCCACCGACACGAGTTTATCTACCCTTTGGTCCTTGTACTTGTCGACGATCGTATCGATCACGTATCTCATTGGTTCTGGCTCTTTCAACAGCGTGGTGACGTCCCGGAACATTACCCCCTTCTCCGGAAAATCAGGAATGTCTCGGATATATTTTTTCAGATCCATCATGCCTCCTTTGCCCTCACGAATCATGCCCAAATCTGTGATTTGTCCCGCCTAACCGGAGCGGGATTCTCGCAAATTCAGTCTCCCTTTCGTTCGGCAATTTGCGGAAGCAGCAGAATTCAGTGTCCCGCATTTTCGCAAGAAAGTACGGGGAAATTGCCGCGAATTGCTCTGAACGGTCATGTTCAGCATTGGAGCCGAAAGTCCTTATAGCCCGTTTCCTTCTCAGACCATTTCACGTTGACTCCGGTCACATGGGCGGATACTGGGCCGATGCGCAAACGTGCAATGAAATCCTCTATTATACTCTTCGTACCCTCGGCAACGACCTCAACCGTTCCGTTCGGCATGTTTCTGACATACCCGCGGACATCGAAGTACTTTGCCTCACTCAGGACAAAAAATCTGTAGCCCACGCCCTGAACAACGCCCTGGACGATTATCTCTGCTCTCATTGCGCGATCGACCGGAACGCAACATCAACTGCTTCCGGGGCACTGGTTGCGTGGACGATCGGCCCCTGTATCTGCCAGGTGTCGACGCCGACGACCGGCACATTGTACATCAAGCAGTAGGCGATCTCGGTGAGGGTTCCGTACTTGCCGTCAATTGCGATCGCACAATCACAACTGCGGGCAATGATGAAATTACGCGCCTGATGCATGCCCGTCGCAATTGGAATATCGACGTAGGTGTTCGCGCTCTCCCGGTCCAGCGTGGGCAGAATGCCAATAACCAGACCGCCGGCTTCGTGCGCGCCCTTCGACGCCGCAGCCATGATGCCGCCCATGCCGCCGGTAACGAGGATCGCACCGCGCTGCGCGATCAGCGCGCCGACCTCTTCAGCGATCTTCAGATGTTCATTGGCCGCCTCAGCTCCGCCGATAACGGCAATTATCTTTCTCCGTTCCAAAATTCCACTACTCCGTTTCTAACTTTCTCAACCTCTTACGTTCTGCGGTATTGTTTCCGTGTCTCAATCGAAAGCATCCTATTCACCAAATCCGAAATTCGCAATTCGAAATACCATTGAGTGGTCTCCGCTTCTCAACTTCTTACCTGGATTAAGTGTCTCCCCTGCTCCCGTCCCCACTTTCGTACCCGTTGCGATTCCTGCGAATTCGCCGCCAGGCGGATGATACTGCAAGCCCTTGGGCGATACCGCGCTGCAATGACCCCTTCTCACTTTCTTAGCTTCTTACCTTCTGGGTTAAGTCGGGGCGGTGGGATTTGAACCCACGACCTCATGGTCCCGAACCATGCGCGCTAAGCCGCTGCGCCACGCCCCGTCATTCTTTCCAACCCTGTTTGCCCAATAACGGCACAAACGTGCACTCAAAAATCTCTTTCCTGAAGACCCTTCCCCGCTGTTTGGTCACAACGTTCAGGGTCTGGAAAAACTCACTGCCCACCGGGATCACCAACCGGCCTTTCTCAGCCAGTTGCTCGATCAAAGCGTTCGGCACTTCAGGCGCACCCGCGGTCACGATTATCCCGTCATAAGGCGCAAATTGTGGCCAGCCCAGACTGCCGTCGCCGGTCATGTAAGCGATATTGGTGAACCCTAATTTCTCCAGTCTCTCGCGCGCCTGTTCCCGCAGTGCCGAAATCCTCTCGATAGTGTACACCATTTTGCACATCAGAGCAAGGATCGCGGCCTGGTAGCCGGAGCCAGTCCCGATCTCAAGCACCGTATCGCCCGGCTTCAACTGCAGCAACTCGGTCATCACCGCGACGATGTAGGGCTGCGATATCGTCTGGCCGTGGCCGACCGACAAAGGATAATCATTATAAGCCTGGTGCTCGTATATCTTATCGACGAACACATGCCTCGGGACGCGCAGCATAGCATCGACCACTCTTTGGTCCTCAACGCCGCGAGCGATTATCTGTCCTTTGACCATTCTCTCCCGCTCGTGCCGCCACTCCTTTGCCTCGATCATTTCCCCCATAGAATAGCCGAAAAACGTCCGAAGTCAAGAATTGACAGCTGTACGGGGAACTGATTATCCCCGCCTAGCCGCTCCTCGCTTTTAGATGCCCTTCCAGCTTCTCCATCGCATCGAAATCGGTCAGATCCAACTTCAGTGGAGTTACGGACACGTAATGGTTATCGATCGCTTTGAAATCGGTATCGTTATCAGCCCGGTACGAAAGCACACCGTCAATAATTGAATATATGACGTTCTTCTTCGCGCGGTCCCGGATCACCTTGTCCTTGTAAATGCGCTTGCCCATGCGCGTGATCTTCTCACCCTTGATCTTGCCGTCCGGAATGTTCACGTTCAGGATCAGATCACGCCGATCTGATGCGAGCACCCGGCCGATCAGGTCACAGGAATATTTCACCGCGCTTGTGAAATCGCAGGAGGCGTCGCCCATGATCGAGATCGCTATAGCTCTTATCCCCAGGCTCGCTCCCTGCAGCGCCGCGGCAACAGTACCCGAATAGAAAACATCGCTGCCCATGTTCGGACCGTGGTTTATGCCCGACACGACGAGGTCGATCCCGGTCTTCATCAGATCGTGGTACGCGAGCAGAACGCAATCCGTGGGCGTGCCGCCGACAATGTAGAATTTGTCGTGCAGTTTCTCCACCCGTATCGGTTTCCTCAATGTCAATGAATGGCTTGAGCCGCTCTGCTGGGCATGAGGCGCCACGACAAAGACATCATAGCGCTTCTTCATTTCCTTGTACAGAGCCTGCAACCCGGCGGCATCGTAGCCGTCGTCATTGGTCAACAAGATCAACGCCACAGAGACCTCACCGCCATGCCTATGAAGCGCATCGTGTCGATCAACGGATGAATGTAGCTCTGCTCATGGCCGTAGATCGACTTTACCGGCACAAAACCGACCCTGTATTTTCTCCGTCCGGCATTGATCACCATCTCTGACTCCATTTCATATCTGTCTGTCTTCACTTCCATCTTATCGAATACTTTGAGATCGATGTACCGCAGACCACATTGCACGTCGGTCGTCCGCACGCCGGACAAAAGCGACACTACGAGGTTCACGGTCTTATTGGTCAGCCTCCGCTCCCGCGGCATGCGGCGCAAGATATCCTGGCGTTCGCCGATCGTGATATCGTACCTGCCGTTCCGCTCAAGGAACCGCGCGATATCCGAAACGTCGTGCTGGCAATCGGCATCGATGACCAACGCCCGGGGCAGATTCTTCTTTCGCGCCAGTGCAAACCCGGCTTTCAATGCCGCACCCTTTCCCCTGTTCTGCGCAAGATCGATCAGGGTCACGCCCTTGTTCCGCGCAACATCTCCGGTCTTATCCTCTGAGCCGTCATTCACCACGATTATGTTCTCCTTGTCGAACCCGTAATCGGTGAGCTGCCCGATCACTGTCCCGAGCGTCTTTTGTGCGTTATAGGCCGGGATCACCACCGCGGTCTTGCTCAGATCCACGCTCCATTCTACCTCAGTTCTCCCATATGTCAAGCCGAAGCAGCATCTTCTCTCCGCCATTACGTCAATTAGCCAATTGGCGTAACGTGAGATTTACCACTGCTGAGCGCGAATCGTCCCGACGAATTTCTCCAGGGCAAGGAGTATGTGAACAACTTCGGTCCTCTTTATCCAATATATACGATCCTTGGCCCTGACTTCATATCGCACCACGTCAATATTGCGCAAGTTGCGCAGAACATCAGAGATTGTGGACACTGAAACGCCGATTTCGCTGGCCAGTTCAGAAGGTGCTTTTTTACGCTCAAACAATGATTTGATCACCTGATATGCAGTGGGGTTACCAAGTGTCCGGCATACGCGTGATGCACGGTATTCGGTTTCCGGCATTTTTCTTCTCATATGCTTCGAGTATACGCTATTCCGCCATTACGTCAATTAGCCAATTGGCGTAATGTGACTCTGACCGCGAGTTAGAGGGGTAGCGCTAGATCATATCACTGTAATCTATGTTTTCACCACTGTAATCTGTCCTTTCATCGCTGTGATCTGCCTTTCCATCGCTGTAATCAGTGATGCGAAGCATCGTGAGGTCTTGACTTTGAGGTGGTGCCGGATAGAATAGACCGTGAAGAATATCGCCGTATTGGCTTCAGGTCGGGGTTCGAATCTGGAAGCGATAATTGAAAGTATTGAAAACGGCACGCTCCAGGCGGACCTTGCCTGCGTGATCAGCGATAATCAGGACGCACGGGCACTGCAGATCGCGCGCGACCACGGGTTCAAGGCGCTCTGGCTCGATCCCGGGCCGAAAAAGACCTGGCTCTTGCCCGAGTTCGAAGAAAATTACGTGAAGACGCTGCAGGAGCACAACGTCGACCTGGTCTGCCTGGCCGGCTTCATGCGGATCATAAAGACCCCTCTGCTTGAAGCGTTCATGGGCAGGATTCTCAATATTCACCCCGCGTTGCTGCCTTCGTTTCCCGGCCTCGATGTGCAGCGCAAGGCGCTCGAGTACGGCGTGAAGTTCTCCGGATGCACGGTCCACTTTGTGACCGGTGATGTCGATGCGGGACCGATCGTCACCCAGGCCGTGGTGCCGGTGCTCGACGACGACACACCCGAGACACTCGCCGCGCGGATATTGAAGGAAGAGCACCGCACCTACCCCGAAGCGATTAACATCATCGTCTCGGGCGACTACCGTATCGAAGGGAGAAGGGTAATCAGAACATAATGATAACCCTGGATGTACGATCCTGGCGGATTATCTGGTATCCAGGATCTAGCATTCCAGTATCTGTTCTTTAGGGGCGGTTAGCTCAGCTGGTTAGAGCGTTGGTCTCACATACCAAAGGTCACTGGTTCGAATCCAGTACCGCCCATGCCAATTTTGCCCGCATCTGTTGTGTGATGCGACTGCAAAATTGAGCATCCCCCTACGGGGACTTCC
>JACUUY010000167.1 GCA_014859085.1 Caldifarciminota bacterium | reverse complement strand
AAGGAGGCTGATGTGTAACTTACCCCTTGACTATATTAAACCAGGGCTGACCCCAGTGCTTGATTTTCTGCCGGAACTGCGGATAATTAAGGCACATGCTCATCAAGCGCTTCGTCTTCGGGCCGGTTGCAACGAACTGTTATCTGGTTTCATGCGAAAGAACAGGGCAGGCGCTCGTCATCGATCCGGACATGAGGACGGAGCGTGACCTGGCGCGGCTCCTCAATGAGATCGCCAGGCTGAAGGTCGTCCTGCGTTACATCGTCAATACCCACCACCACAGCGATCATGTTTCGGGTAACGGCATGCTGAAGAAGGCCACGAATGCCGAGATACTGATACATGAGCACGATGGATGGGTATTGCCTGAACCCTGGCAGTGGTGGTCAAAGATGGTGCAGGCGGACCAACGCAGGCCATGCCCGGCCTGCGGTGGCGCAAGCACCTACTTCGATATTCAGAAAGACCAGGGAAAGGCGATCCTGGGCTGCCGTACCTGCGGCTTCAAATTCGAGATATTCGCCTCGCCTCCGGCCGACCGGTTACTCCATCATGGCGACATGGTCGTCGTCGGGCAGATTGAATTCGTTGTCATCCACACCCCGGGTCACAGCGCCGGCGGCATCTGTCTCTATTCGAGCCGGGAGGGAGTCCTCTTCAGCGGTGATACGTTGTTCAAAGGGACGGTCGGTAGGACGGATATGTTCGACGCTTCAACCGAAGAGATTGTGAGATCGGTCCGCGAACTGGCAAAATTGCCGGAGGAAACATTGGTCTACCCGGGACACGGCGAAACGACCACGATCCGCGAGGAAAAGATCAACAATCCCTACCTGCAGAACTGAGCGGCCCGGTCGATATTCCTCCCGTGTTGCGGCCGGCAGCGGACAGATGACCCTTGACATAATGTGGCAACGGTGTATATTTCTGCAGTAAAGGAGGCTGATTATGGCGGCAAAGAAGAAGGGTGGACGGAAGAGAACGACGCACCGGAGCCCGAAAGGCACCAAGCTCTACGCGGTCCGCGACAGCAAGGGACGGTTCGTTGACATCCAGACCTACAAAAGGGCGCACGCGGCCGATCTGAGAAAGAAGAGCGCGAAGGAGAAGAAGTAAGAGGCCTCTGAATAGATCAAGTCAGATAGCCGCAAGTTCCGTCGGCAATGCCGAGTATAGCTGTAGAATAACCGGAACAGATACGATTGCGTAGGGACTTGATCGTACGCCACCACAATAGCAGAAAGAAGAAAGAGAGACACCGAAAGCTGCTGCTGATAAATCCGGTCAATCCTCGCCGGACCGGTTTATCGGTCAACCTTAGCTCGCGTTTCCCACCGCTGGGTCTTGGCATAGTAGCGGCGCTGACCCCGGACAACTGGGATGTTGAGATCATCGACGAGAATTTCGAGCTCTTTGCATTTCGGGAAGCCGATCTGGTGGGGATCACGGCATTCACCGCATCGGTCGTGAGAGCGTATGATATCGCCCGCGGCTTTCGTGAAAAAGGCATGCCCACGGTATTAGGCGGGATCCATGCCTCAATGCTCCCGGACGAAGCGCTGCGGCATGTCGATACTGTCGTCATCGGCGAGGCCGAAGGCGTTTGGCCTGAGGTCATTGCCGATTTCGAGGCGGGTAGATTGAAACGGACGTACCGCGGAACATGGTTAGAGCTGAATAACATTCCGTTGCCGCGCCATGACCTCTTCCACCCTAGTTACATGTTTGATTCCATCCAGACTTCGCGGGGCTGTCCGATGGATTGTGAGTTCTGTTCGGTCACCGCGTTCAATGGACGCCGTTACCGACAACGTCCAATCCATGAAGTCCTGGACGAGCTGGAATCAACGTCCAGAAACAAGATATTCTTCCTAGATGACAACATCATCGGCTACGGCAAGGGATCGGCGGAACGCGCCATACGGTTATTCAGGGGTATGGTCGAACGCGGCATCCGGAAGGACTGGATGTGCCAGGCATCGATGAACTTCGCTGACAATGATGAAGTGCTGCGCTATGCCGCCAAGAGCGGCTGCCGGCAGGTTATGCTGGGCGTGGAGGCGGAGGATATCGACGGACTGAACGAGATGAACAAGAAACTGAATGCGCGCATCGGTATTGACATGTATGATGAGACATTTCGCCGCGTTCACCGACGCGGTATCGCGGTGATCGGCGCGTTCATCTACGGAATGGACAGCGATACGCCGGAGAAAATGCGGCGCCGCACCGGCTACATCCTCGGGCGTGGGGTCGACGTGATGCAGACGACGTATCTGACACCGCTGCCCGGAACACGCCTCTTCAACAGGCTGAGAAAGGAGGGCCGGCTCTTGTATACGAAGTTCCCCGCTGACTGGGAGCGCTATGACATGACCGAGGTCATACACCGACCGCTCATCATGAACCCACGGGAACTCGAAAGGGCCATGGCCGAATGCAACCGCCGTCTCTACAATCGCCGGTCACTGCTGCGCAAGTTCGTGAAGACCTTGCGCGCAACACGGAATCCGGTCACGGCGTTCTGGGCCTATTCCAGCAACAGGAATTACCGTAATGTGGCGCGCTCCAGATCAGCGCGTGCCAAGCCGTGAAGCGGGATGATCAGCACGCTGTTCGTTCTGTTGCAGGTCGACCGAAGGTACGGTGCGGTTTTCTTCACCTACTTCCGGGCTGATTCCGTCATCCCGTCTTGAATGTGACATGGGGACAGCAAGGCATAGAATATGACATGGGCAGACTGAGGAAGACCGCAGAGGATTTGCTGGCTTTGGCGGATGTGGAGATCAATGGGCCTGACCCGTGGGACATCCAAGTTCAAAATGAGAACTTCTACAAGAGGGTTCTGAACCAGGGGTCGCTCGGCCTCGGTGAATCATATATGGACGGCTGGTGGGATTGCGAAGAACTCGATCAGTTCTTCGACCGCATCCTGCGCGCAAAGCTCGAAGAGAAGGTCAAGGGCGACTGGCGTCTGTTTCTGAGCCTGGCCACGGCGCGGATCTTCAACATCCAATCGAGAAGACGCGCCTTCCAGATCGGCGAGCGGCATTATGATCTGGGTAGTGAGCTGTTCAGGCGCATACTCGACGAGCGGATGGTCTACAGCTGCGCTTACTGGAAAGAAGCCCGGGATCTTGACGAAGCCCAGGAGCACAAGCTCGATCTGATCTGCCGGAAGCTGGATTTGAAGCAAAGCCAGAAGATACTCGATATCGGCTGTGGCTGGGGGAGCTTTGCCCGCTACGCCGCCGAGAAACACGGCGCAAGTGTGGTTGGTATCACCGTGTCCCGGGAACAGGTTGCGCTGGGGAGGGAACTCTGCAGAGGATTACCCATTGAAATAAGGTTGCAGGATTACCGGGACATCGATGAATCGTTCGACCATGTCGTATCGCTGGGCATGATCGAACACGTGGGCTATAAGAATTACCGCGCCTATATGAAGTGCGTCCACAGATGCCTGGAGGAGGATGGTCTGTTCCCGCTGCACACGATCGGCGGCAATGAATCGGTATTCGCGCCCGAGCCGTGGACCAACAAGTACATCTTTCCCAACGGCATGTTGCCTTCGATCAAGCAGATCGGCGCGTCGATCGAGCGGCTGTTCGTCATGGAGGATTGGCATAATTTCAGCGTCGACTACGACAAGACCCTCATGGCCTGGCACCAGAATTTCACGGACCGGTATGATGAGATAAAGCCGCGCTATGATGAACGGTTCTACCGGATGTGGCGGTATTTCCTGCTTTCATCGGCGGGCGCATTCCGCGCGCGCAAGAACCAGTTGTGGCAGATTGTGCTGTCCAAGCACGGCATTCGAGGCGGGTACAAATCAATACGGTAGCAGTGGGGTCAGCCCTGGTTTAATATAGTCAAGGGGTAAGTTACACATCAGCCTCCTT
>JACUUY010000027.1 GCA_014859085.1 Caldifarciminota bacterium | reverse complement strand
CCGTCTGAAATAGCCCCATATCCAGTCTCTTTTTCTTGATACGCTCACCCAGGGTCTTTGGTTTCAGTGGATAGCCATCAGGTAGCGTTTTGGGTCTTTGGACTATCAGTTTGATTCTTGGTTTTGTAAAGAAATTACAATGAGTCCTTACTTGACGTACCTGCCAACCTGCCATGAGCCGGTTGACTTCGGTTGCTTTTTTCCATATCATATGCTCAGGAGGCCGAATGGCATTCAACATTCTGGTGATCAATCCGGGTGCCGGTTCGACGCGCGTGGCGCTCTTCAAGGACGAACAGCCGGTCTTTGAAGAGAACATACGGCACAAACCGGATGAACTGCTCAAATTCCCGAAGATCATAGATCAGCGCGCGTTCCGCAAGGACAAGATAATAGAACTCATGGCCGCGAAGTCCGTCGCGCTCCACACCCTGAATGCCGTGGTCGGCCGGGGCGGACCGTTCAGGCCGCTGACCAGCGGCACGTATGAGGTTAGCGAGGCGCTGGTGCGCGACATCGAGACGGGCAACTACCAGTCAGAACACCCGTCGCTCTTGGGCGCGCTCATCGCGCGCGAGATCGCCGATGCGTTGAAGATCAAAGCCTATTTTGTCGATCCGGTATCGGTCGACGAATTCTGGCCTGCGGCAAGGTTCTCGGGCCTGAAAGGGATCGAGCGCAAGGCATTGAGCCACGCCCTGAACGTGCGCATGGTGGCCAAGAAAGCGGCTCGGGGTCTGGACAAACCTTACAAGGACTGCAATTTCGTCATCGTCCACCTCGGTACGGGCATCACCGTGGCCGCGCACCTCAAGGGCCAGCAGGTCGATTCCTCGAACGCGAATGAAGACGGTCCCTTTTCACCGCAGCGGACCGGCGCCCTGCCCACGATGCCCCTTGCCAAGTTGTGTTTCAGCGGCAAGTACACATACGAGTCCCTGAAGAAGAAGTTGAACCGCGAGGGCGGACTCCTGTCCTATCTGGGCACGGATGACATCCAGGCAGTCGAAAAACGCATTGCCCAGGGTGACAAAGAAGCAGAATCTGTGTACAAGGCGATGCTCTACCAGATCGCCAAGGAGGTCGGCGCCTACGCGGTCGTGCTCAAGGGCGAGATCGACGCGGTGATCATCACCGGCGGGATCGCGCATTCGGAAAAGTTCGTGGCGCGGCTGCGCGAGTGGATCGCATTCCTGTGTCCGAAGTTCCTGGTCTACCCGGGCGAGGGCGAGATGGAAGGTCTGGCCCTCGGCGCGCTCCGGCTGCTGCGGGGCGAAGAACCGGTGCAAACCTACTGATCATCGCGAAGCGTGTTGAATGAGCGGGAAGTTGAATAAGCAGATCCTGGACAAGATCGTGGCCGGTGCTGTCGCAAGAAAACACATCTACGGCGCCGTTTTCCATGTACTGTCCGGCGACAGCGTGATCGATTTGACGAGTGCGGCTGGAAACCTCAGGGAAGACAGTCAGTACTACATCGCCAGCATAAACAAGCTGTTCATATCGGCAAT
The DNA here is from genome assembly GCA_014859085.1 of Caldifarciminota bacterium. GTDB lineage: Bacteria > Hydrothermota > Tepidihabitantia > SM23-42 > SM23-42 > SM23-42. The sequence goes on along the minus strand of JACUUY010000027.1, from coordinate 21,380 downwards.
TATTCTGAAGTTGGACACCGAAGGCAAATTGGACATGCGGGACAAGATCTCGAAATACATTCCCGGAGAAACAGTCCGGGGATTGAATGTGTACAAAGGGAAGGATCATTCCGGAGAAATTGCTATCGTTCATCTGATGTCTCATACTTCCGGGATCCCGTGTTATCTTACGGACAGGCAGGCCGATGGGAAAAGAGAGATAGCCATGCTTGAAGCGGGCATTGACCGGCCCTGGCCGATTGACCGGGTAATTCAGGAAGTGAAGAGAATGAAATCGCACTTTCCTCCCGGGCGGGCGGGCAGGGCAAAATACAGCGATACAAATTTTCAGATCCTGAGTCTTATCATAGAGAATATCACAGGGGAACCTATGAATATTGTCCTGAAGAACCTGTTTCAGGAACTGAGCCTTGCCAGGACTTATGTGTATGAAGATACAGATGGAAGTGATCTTGTTCCCATATACTACAAGTCGGAAATAGTAAAGATACCCCTTTTTCTGGCTTCGACGAAAAATGATATTGTCTCCACGGCAGAGGACCAGATGACCTTCTTGCGGGCGTTCTTCAACGGCTATTTTTCCCCGAAAAATCGATTGAAAGAGTTGGAGAAGTGGAACAACATCTTCTTTCCTTTCAAGTATGGTATCGGCATACAGAAATTCTATATACCGCGCGTTTTCTCGCCGTTACATCCTGTGCCTGATATGATCGGTCATGCTGGATCCACCGGGTCAGTGGCTTACCACGTGCCTGATCTGGATATCTACATAACCGGGACTACTAACCAGCAGGCAAGGCCCAATGTTGCTTTTCAGACCATGATAAAGATTGCAAATAGATTGAGATGATGGCCAGCCGATCTGGTTGACACCCGTGATGTACCGTGTATAATAGAAACGAACGATGAGAGCACTGCTATCCGGTAACGAAGCAGTTGCCCGGGGTGCATGGGAAGCAGGATGCAGAGTAGCCACTGCATATCCGGGAACACCCTCGACCGAGATCCTGGAGAATATCATCAAATATCCGGAGATCAGTTGCGAGTGGTCGGTCAATGAGAAAGTCGCCATGGAGGTTGCAGCCGGCGCCTGCTTTGCCGGCGCGCGCGTCCTGGTAGCGATGAAGCATGTCGGTCTGAATGTGGCAGCCGATCCTTTTTTCACCATGGGCTATTCCGGTGTCACCGGCGGAATGATAGTAGTGTCTGCGGACGATCCGGGTATGTGGTCTTCGCAGAATGAACAGGATAACCGCCATTACGGCCGGCATGCGAAAGTCCCGGTCCTGGAGCCGGCTGATTCGAGCGAAACCAAATTATTCGCCAAACTCGCGTTTGCCATATCGGAAAAATTCGACACGCCGGTGCTCTTGCGGTTGACGACAAGGGTATGTCATTCGTCGTCTCCAGTGGACCTTGGAAAGCGAAAAGAAGTGGCGGTGAAAGGATATGCAAGAGACGTCCGGAAGCGCCTCGTCCTACCGGCGCATGCCCGGGTCCTGCACGCGGCGGTCGAAGAGAGGCTCCGGAAACTCGCGGCTTACGGTGAGGTCTTTCCCCACAACCGGATCGAGTGGGGCAAGAAGTCGCTGGGGATCATCACGTCCGGCGTTGCTTATCAATACGCGAAAGAAGTATTTCCTGATGCGAGTTTCCTCAAGCTGGCATTGACCTATCCGCTGCCCGCGAAGTTGATCAAGAAGTTCGCCCGGCAGGTGAAGCGGTTGATCGTGGTCGAAGAAGGCGATTCCATTCTTGAGACCGAGATCAAAGCGATGGGTGTCAGGGTGACGGGCAAGGACCGGATCCCGCGGTGCGGCGAGTTAACGCCTGATGTCCTGCGCAACAGTTTCGCGACGAAGCGAAAAAGAACGAAGGCCGCGCCCGATGTCCCGGCCCGGTCGCCGGTTCTGTGCCCGGGCTGCCCGCACCGGGGCGTCTTCTATATTGTCAACAAACTCAAACTCGTCTCGACCGGCGATATTGGATGCTACACACTCGGCGCCCTGCCGCCGCTCAACGCGATGGATACGTGTGTTTGCATGGGCGCTTCGGTGACGAATGCTCAGGGATTGGAAAAAGCGCTCGGTAAGGAATTCAGCAAGAAGGTGGTGGCGGTGCTCGGCGATTCGACGTTTTTCCATTCAGGCATCACCGGTCTGGTCAACGCCGTTTACAACCGGGCGAACCTGACCCTGCTCATCCTCGACAATTTCACGACCGCGATGACCGGCCATCAGCCGCATCCGGGCACGGGCCGGCTGGCCAAGGGCGAGCCGGGCAAGCGCGTGCCGCCCGAGGAAGTTGCGAAGGGCTGCGGAGCCGGTCTCGTTGAAGTGGTAAATCCCAATGACCTCAGGGCAACCGAGGAGGCGATGAAAGAAGGTCTCGCATTTGACGGCGTGGCGGTTCTGATCTTCCGCCGGCCCTGTGCGCTTTTGGTAAAACCGCGGCCGGCCCTCCGGATCGATGCCGAACTGTGCAACGGTTGCCGTCTCTGCCTGCGCATTGGCTGCCCGGCAATGAGTCTGGTCTTCCCGGAAGCCCGGGACAAAGCACTGGCCGCAGTCGACGCGTCATTGTGCGTGGGCTGTGGTCTTTGTGCGCAGCTGTGCATGCGCGCGGCGATCAAAATGGCTGGAGAAACGGGTGCGCAATCCTGAAGGTGAAATGACGAATGTCGTGATCTGCGGCGTTGGCGGGCAGGGCATCATACTTGCATCCGATGTCCTCTGTCAGGCGGCTTTCCTCGATGGTCTGGATGTCAAGAAGAGTGAGGTGCACGGCATGGCGCAGCGCGGCGGGAGCGTCATAACGCACGTGCGCTTCGGTGACAAAGTGTACTCGCCGCTCATCGAGCAGTCCACATGCGATTACATGCTTGCGTTCGAGAAACTGGAGGCGTTGCGCTACGTCGAATATCTGACGATGCATAGCGATATCATCGTCGACGACCGGGAGATCCCGCCGATGAGCGTTCTCGTCGGTGATGCCCGGTACCCGGCTGACATCGAACAGAGGTTGGCTAAATACGGCAAGGTCCACATGATCGACGCGACGAACGTTGCGGCCGAGCTGGGCAATCAGCGTGTCGTCAACACAGTGCTCCTGGGCGTGCTGTCGCAATTCCTGGATCTCGATGAGAAATGCTGGCATGACGCGATAAAGCAGCATGTCAAAGAGCAGTACGCAGGTCTGAACATCGAAGCGTTTGATCGCGGCCGGAAACTCGCAGGTTAAACTCCATTACGGCGCATGCTGCGCTCCGACACCGAATTCATTCTGCTCGATAAACGACAGAGGAACGAGATCATCGAATGCGCCCGGCTCATGGCCGGGTCCGAACCCTGGATCACGCTCAAGCGCACTTCGCATGATATCCGTAGGATCATCAAAGATCCGACAAGCGAAGTGCACGTGGCGAGGGCTCATGACGAGACGATCGGATTCGCGATCATCAAGATGAAAGGCGCGTTCACGGGCTACATACAGAGCATCGTCATTAAACCGGAGTACAGGGGACAGGGTATCGGCAGCAGTTTCATTGGATATCTGGAGCGCCGTATTCTGACAGAGCATCCGAACGTGTTCATCTGCGTTTCCTCGTTCAATCCCGATGCCCGCCGGTTATATGAGCGGTTGGGGTACGAGGCGATCGGAGAGCTCAGGGACTACATAGTGCGTGGTCACGCCGAGATCCTGATGAGAAAGACCGTCGCGCCGCTCAGCGAGTTCCGCCGTGGTGGCAAATGATATCGATAGGCACGACGTTCAACTATGATATCACCCTGGAAGACCAGCTGCCGATGATAAGAAGAGCCGGCTTCAGTCATGTGTCCCTGGGCGCAAGGATCGAACACTCCAACTACCTGAAGGCCGCGGGGCAGAGAGTCATCCGCGGAATGGTCGAAGACCACGGTCTTGCCGTGTGCTCGGTCCACACGCCTCTTGGCGAAGGATTGGACATTTCTTCGCCGGATAACGATATCTCGGATAATACGGTCGAGATCTACCAGCGGTGCATCGAGGCGGCGCAGTTCCTCTGCGCGGGCGTCGTCATATTCCATCCAACACGCTACATGAAATTCGATGACATTGAGCTGCGAAAAAAGACGGTCGTCCGGAACGTTGAAAGAATACTCGGTGGCGTCGGTACCAAGGACGTGAAGCTGGCCATCGAGAACGACCGCTTCGGCCTTTCGAACGATGTGCTGGCATATTCTCTGGACGAGATCATCGACACGAGATATGGATTATGCTATGACTCGTCGCACGACAATCTCGTCGGACGGCCCCTCGCCTTGCTCGAGAAATACGGATCCAGACTCTTGGCGACGCACATTTCAGACAACCACGGCGAGAAAGATGATCATCTGCTGCCGTTCGAAGGTTCATATGATTGGCCTGGTTTCTATACGCTTTTCTCCCGCATCCCTTTTCGCGGGATATTCCTGCTCGAGGTGGAAATGCGTGAATCGATGTTCAAGCAGCCCGAGGTCTTTCTCCGCGAGGCATTCACGCGGGGAGAAAGAATATTGAGTTCATGCAGGCGGACATGAGTCAGATCGACAGAGGCAAGAGACAGGGCATTGTCTACACCGCCGTAGCGTTCTTTGCCTGGGGCCTGCTCCCGATTTACTGGAAGGCGCTGGACGCAGTGCCGGCACTCGAGATCCTCGCACACCGCATAATCTGGTCGTTCGTGCTTACGGTGTGCGTACTGCTGGTCCAGGGAAAGAGCGATGCGCTCCGGCTGCTCAGCAAGAAAGACAACCGCCGGTCACTTCTGCTCACGAGCGGTCTTATCGGCACCAACTGGTTCATTTATATATATGCGGTCAACAGTGATCGCATTGTTGAAGCAAGTCTGGGGTACTACTCAAACCCCTTACTGAGCGTAATGCTCGGCATTCTTGTTCTCAAAGAACGCTTGAATTTGATGCAGGTTATTGCATTCCTTCTTGCCTGTTCCGGGGTGATTTATTTGACCGTCGATTACGGCCGGTTCCCGTGGATCGCCGTGGTCCTGGCATGCGCATTCGCGCTTTACGGGTTGTTGAAGAAGACCACCGACATTGAACCGATGGACGGCCTGATGGTCGAGACGATGTTCCTTGCGCCGGCCGCGCTCGCGGTCATTCTCTACCAGGCGGCGACCCAGCGGGGTGCGCTGCTGACATTGAGTCCGCAGGTCGATCTGCTGCTCATTTTCGCCGGAGCAGTGACAACGCTTCCGCTTTACTGGTTTACCCGGGGCGCAAGACGCATCCGCCTTTCGAGCGTCGGCTTCCTGCAGTACATCGCGCCGACCCTTATGCTGTTCATTGGTATCTTTCTATACCGGGAGTCTTTTACCGCAGCGCATTTCGTGAGTTTTGGACTTGTGTGGGCCGGGTTGTTCCTTTACACGCTCAGTTTAATGCGGGGCGCCAAAGCATGACCGACCCTCGTCCGTCCTCCTCCATGGTCTTCGATCCGGGCCGCGTTCTGGAGAACGGTGCATTGACTTGCCGGGATAAGTATGTAATATATTGGAGTAATGGCTAACATCATCAAGTGCCGTGGCTTCGTCCTCAACACCATGCCATTCAAGGAATCGAGTCTGATCGCGTCGGTCCTGACGAACAATCTGGGAAAGGTGAAATTGCTGGCGAAGGGGATCCGCAGGCCCAGGAGCAAGATGTGCGGCGCAATGGAGCGGTTCAATTTCGACGAGTTGATCTACTACAAACGGGACTTCAAAGAGATCTACACCTTAAGCGACGCGGTGGTCATCGATAGTTATTCCGAGATCCGGGGTGATCCCTATAAGGTAAGCGCAGCAGTGGTGCTGTGCGAGTTCTATGACCGAACCTTGCCTGCGGAGGCCCCGGACCGCGCGTCTTTCTCCGAGCTGACCAGGTTTCTTAAGGGTTTGAAAAAAACCGGCCGGACCGGCGTGCGCGCGCTCGTTGTCGGCCATCTGTGCCGGGCTCTTTCCGGGTCCGGTGTCATGCCCCATCTGAATGATTGCGTGCGCTGTCACCGTCCGGCCGGCGGCGGGAATGGCCGGCTCGATTTCAGCGTGATGGCCGGCGGGGTCGTTTGCGACAAGCACCACGACGACACGGTGATCGGTCTGAGCCAGCAGACCGTGAAAACGCTGGTCAACCTCTATCGCGGCGCACCGCTGGAGTTGAGCGACAATGCCGTGCGTGAGATAGAGTCCTTCATGGTGGACTATATGCATCTTCACCTGAATAACCTGAATCTGCGTTCGCTTAAGCACTTCAAATGACACGTTCGGCATGCTCGATAATTAGGGCATCAACATCACGGACCGATCGGATAGGATCCGGCGGCGAGCAAGATGACTAACATCGTGCTCGTTGGTCCGCCCCGCATCGGCAAGACGACGATCATTAAAGCAGTCGTGGCGAAGTTGAGCGGTAAGTGTGCCGGGTTCTACACCGAGGAGATCAAAGAGAACGGGGAGCGGGTCGGATTCCAGCTCGTTACCGTGGACAATACCAGCTGCACGCTCTCGCACCGGGATATTGTGGGCCATATCCATGTCGGGAAGTATGGCGTTGACCTGGCGTGCCTGGAGAGCGCGGGCGTCATGGCGATCAGGAAGGGAATGAAGACCCGGCAGATAGTCATTATCGACGAGATCGGCAAGATGGAGATTTTGTCCCGACCCTTCAGGCTTACGGTGCTCGATGCCTTCGATTCAAAGAGCCCGGTGCTCAGCACGATGCTCGTCAAGCGTAATCCTTTCTGCGACAAGATACGGGCGCGCCAGGACGTGGAAGTGCTCGAAGTGACCGAAATGAACCGGGATAAGCTGGTGGAGATCATCCTGGGCAAATTGGCTTCGTATTTTACATAATATCCTGCGGCGATTGCCGGGCAGGATCGAACTGCACATACTTCTTGAAGGAGACACTGAAGAACATCGGAATGTAACATATCAGAACCACTGCAAAACTCATCGATATGAGCAGCCTGATGGGGATGAATTCGGCGAGCACGCCGCCCAGAGCATAGGCGACCGGCGTCAAGCCGCCCGAAATACTCATCAGCAGCCCGAAGACCTTGCCGCGTTTGTCCTGGGGCGTGGTCAGCTGCAGCACGGTATTTATGAACGTGTTGAGTATCGCATTGACAACGCCGGTCACGAAGACCAGTGCCGCCATGACCGGGAAGTGCAGGAAGACGGGCAACAGTATCATGCCCGCACACATGGATACGTAGCAGATGGAGAAGAGCATGAACCTCTGATCCGGCTTGAAATCGACGATCGACGTGACCAGGAATCCCAGGAACAATCCGCCGGTGAAAAATCCCATGGTGATGCCATACAGAGCCGGGCCGAGGTGCTCTTCCTGGTGGAAGAGCGGCAAGACGAGCATGATGCCCATGACCGCAAAGAAATTGATGACGCCGGAGATAATGATGAGTGTCCTCAGCCCGCGGAAGTGCCAGACGAATGTGAATCCTTCCTTCATGTCGGCGACAAAATGGAGTTTCGCCCGTTCGTGGATGATCTTCGGCACTTTGATGAAGATCTCGGTTGCCGCCGAGAAGATATACGACAGGCCGTTGAACAGAAACATGAATGAAGCGCCGAGGATCTTGAAGAGGATGCCGCCGGCCGCACTGCCGACAATACCGGATGCCGTGTAGATGATATTGAAGGCCGAATTGGCCGGCATGAGTTTTCGCTGGTCCACGATGTCGGGGATTATGCTGGTGACGGCCGGGTTGAAGAAGGCACTGCAGGCGCCGATACTGATCCCGGCAAGGAAGACCATCCAGATCCTGATGAAGCCGAGGTACGAGGCAACGCCGATGAAGACGATGAGGATGCCCCTTATGGCGTCCATGAGAACGAGCAGCCACTTCCGGTCGGTGCGGTCGACGATCACGCCGGCAAACGGCGAGAGGAGTACGCGGGGCAGGGAAGATGCGGCCATGAGCGTGCCCATGAGCGCGGTCGATCCGGTCACGGCGAGGATCCAGAAACCGAGCGCGATCGAATAGGCTATGTCGCCCAGGGCCGATACGAACTGCCCCTGCCAGAGCAGAAAGAAATTGAGGTTCCAGAGTCTGGGTTTGCTTTGTTCTGTTATTTCAGTTTCTTCTCTTTCCAAGCAATTTCCTCAATCATGACGGCCGGCGAAGTCAATATCAGCAGCAGTATAGTGAAAATCCCCGGCGAGTCAATGGACAGACTAGAAGCTGTATTTCACCTTGAAGTAGACCTCATCATTGTCTTTTAGCCGGCCAAAGACCGTATTGTTGCTGCCCTGGATCAGGCGCGTGCCGCAAGTGAGTTCGGCGTTATCAATGGGCCGGTACGATATCTCGGGCGCGTACACCACGGCATAGTTGTTCGCGATATCACTGAAGTCGGTGACCGTGACCGCGCCGGCAACCGGCACGATTTTTATCCGGTCGTTGAGCAGTCTCAGTTCCGTGCCGACGAGCAGGTAGTCTTCGAGGTTGGCACGGCCTCGCTCGTGCACGAAACCATGCAGGTATTGCATGTTGATATAGAACCCGTTCCTGAAAGTGTAGTCAGCGCCGAGCAGGAATTTCACGTACGACCGGTCTTCGAGCGCGATCGTTTCCTCGACACCCATACCCAGGGCTGATAGGTCGGTAAGCAGCCTCACTTCTTCCGACATGAAGAGCGCTGCTTCGCCCCAGATACCGATCTCCCCGAGTGCTCCGGCAACGTCAAATCCGGCGATGTGTCGCTTGGGATAGAGCAGTTCAGTGTAGATGTCAACTTCACCCAGGTTTTCGGTCGCTGTGATCACTGCCCTGCATGCCACAGGAAGGTCATCGAGGCCATAGACATAACTGAGCGACACGTCATAGTCGAAGAACTGTCGCTTAATCTTCAACCCGCCTTTGAAGCCCCCCTGAGATTATTCTCTGGCATGACTATGCTGTCAGTGAGGGTTCGCACGGTAAGGCCGGGCAGTTCAATTGTCTGGGTCATGATCGATGCCCAGTCGCCAGAAGGCAGGACCGCCGGTGTGAAAAACGGCAATATGGCGGTCGTTACCGCGTAATCGCCAAGATAGAGGGACGCGAGCATGCCGTCCGAACCCAGGTGCCGGCCAAAATCCCATAGATCCTCGAGGTCATACGGGTTGAGATTATCCGTCGGGTTTATCTTGTCGCCGGTACCCCAGGCGATGCGCTGCCGGCCGATACGAAGATCGAAATTGGGCAGCACAAAGCTGTACAGGTCGATGTATGCTTCACGCAGGTCAAGGTTCAGAGGCCGCAGGATATTATTGTCGCCGAGGTCGGCGCTGTTCTGAACATCGGGGAATCCGAGGGTCCGGATCCAGAGCTCGCTGTGGAAATTGGTTTTGTTAAACGGCGACAGTTCGGCGCGCAGGTTGAGGCGGTACTCGTGCCACGAGAAGTCGTTTTCGCCCAGAAGCTGAACGCGGTTATCGGTCTGGAGATACCCGTTCCATACGATGCCGCGGCCCTGCGCCTGGACACTGGCACAAAACATGCAGAGGAACAAAATCGTTGATTTGATCATGGTCTTCATTGAAAACCTCCTTATCTCTCAAGATGTCGTTCGGTGAAGAGATCATCAGCCAGTCCCTGGTTGAACTGCACATCCTGAATGATCATCTTTGTCTTCTGGCCGTTTCGCAGGTCGGACATTTCGGATTCCCGGGCAAGCCAGTAGCCGCTGGTCTCTTCGATCTTGTCACGGGTCATGAGTTTGCAGAGTTTTTTCCCTTTATCGTAGTGTTCGATCTTCGTAGGCACAAATGTCTTTTCATCAACCCACAGTTTAAGCATCGAATACTCAGACTGAATCTCCGGACGGGGCGTGAGCTTCAGGACGTGATCGCTGCCTTCGTGTTTGAGTATTTCCGGAACGTACTTTATACCGTAAGCGCCAGCTTCCATGTCCTCATAGGTGAAGTCCGTACCCGCGAACTTCGTGTTCTTTACATGCGAAGCGATGCGCCGGGTCTTCTTGAATGCCGGCAAATAGACATACATGACGCCGCCGGGCAGGGACAGGAACGCGATGCCCCTTTGATCGGCCGGGGCGAGGATCTTGCCCATCCTCTTGTCGCCCCCTTTCTGATACATAACGATCTCGCGTTCCCTTTCATTGCCGTTCTTATCGAACAAAATCAGCTTCATGTTCATGGTCTGATCCTGGGGTGCGTTGACAACCGAATCGACACGTTCGAGAATCTGCGACGCAGTGAATTCGGGCTGAGCCCAGGAAAGGGTAATGAACATGACCGGCAGCAAGATCGTTGTTGTTTTTGTTATTCTTTTCACTTTGCACTCCTTTTTATATGAACTTCATTGATCGAATTGTTATTTCGCCCCCCAAAGACCGGTTTTGTCAGAATGATTATTGCGGGCAGCATTAGCAGAGCGCCGTACCCCGATGCCAGCATGGTAATGGCAACGAGTATGCCGAAGCGCTGCAGGGGAACAAGATTTGCCAGCAATAACACCAGGAATCCCGCGGTTACGGCGATGACGTTTATCGAGATCGCCCGGCCTGTGGTCTGAAGCGTTTGCTGCAGGGCATCCCGCGTGTTTCCCATGCGCGCCTGTTCGCGCCTGAACCGGCCAAGAAAATGGATCGAGTAGTCAATGCCGATGCCGATGGATACGCCGCCGACGAGTACGGTGGCGATGTCGAGCGGTATGCGCAGGATGCCCATGAACCCGAATATCCCTAGGAGCGAGAAGGCGATCGGCACGAGCCCGATAAGACCGCCGCGGAGTGATCTCAGGAGCAGAAGGACGGTGATGAATACGGCGGTCGTCGCCAGCACGATACTGGAAACGAGACTCTGCTTTATGTTCTCGTCGAGGCGATAATGGATCGAAGGCATGCCGGTCTGCTCGAAAGAGTATTCCGTAGTATTATTTTCCGCTATGTACTCGTTTATGCCGTCGACGATCACCTTGACCCGGTCGGTCTGCAAGGAACTCCCGACCGTTGCCTGAATGATCGCTTCATTCATCTGCGGGTTCACCATCTGGGTCACGATCTCTTCACCTTCAAGGAGAAACCACAGGTTGGCGATTTTTGCCCGGCTGCCGGGGATCGCCCGTCCCTCGCCGACAACAAAACTCATTTCCTCAACAAGGTCGGCAACCGACTGCGCGTGGCTGATATCTGCATGCGACTCGAGAAATTCCTGGAACCGCTTCATTGCCATGAGCACTTCGGGCTCCAGGATATCGCCCTTGACCAAGATCTGGACCGGTGTGGAACCGCCGAATTTTTCTTTCATGAGATTCTCGGCCCGACGCACTTCGGTGCCAGGCTTGAAATAATCGAGTATATCCACATTGCGTTCGATCCGCGGCACGCCGAGGAGCGCGATGACAATGAGCACGAGACTCAAAGCGAGAGTCAAGAGCGGGTGCTTCAGTGTCGCGGCCGTAATCTTCGAAATAACCCGTCCCCTGGTTCGTTCATCCGGACCATTGCGTTTTCGTTGTTTCTTTGGCTTCATGTAGGATGCCAGTGCCGGTACCAGGGTGATGGATATGATGCAGGAAAAGAAAACGCCGAGCGTCGCGAAGATGCCGAATTCCCGGATCGTGGTCAGGTACGATCCGAAGACAAAGGACAGAAAACCGACCATCGTGGTGAAGGCAGCAAGTATTACCGGAAGGATGACGCCGGAAAGATAAGCGGCCGGCTGGGTCGGTGATGATGACGTGTCGCCTGCCGACGGATCTTCATCCAACCTGCTTATGACGTGGATGCTGTAGGCGCTGCCCACGGCGAATAGAATAACCGGGATGATGTTCGACACGAGCGAGACCGGCACGCAAAGCGCGCACATCAGGCCGATGGTCCATGTCGTGCTGATACCGACTGCAATGAGGGGCAGAAGCACGCCGCGCGGCGAACGGAAGCCGAGATAGAGTATGAGGGCCGTCAAGAGCGCGACCAGGGGGAGAAGGAGCTTCAGGTCATCGATGATCATGTTGCTGACATCTTGCATCATGAAGGGCATCCCGCCGAAATAGACTTGTCCGCTGACCGCGCTTTGCCCGATCATAGTTTTGATCTGCTGCGCGATCGCGGCCTCATCGGCGTCCGGCTGGAGACGGCAGATAATGAGGGTTGCGGTGGCGTCTTCTGAGATCAGGCGGCCGCGGTACATCTCTTTGGCCAGCGCGTATTCCTTCAGCTCGTCAAGTTCCTCGTTAGTTTCGGGCAGGTCATATTCGTCGATCAGTCGGCTGACCTCGATGCCGTCCGCATCCGATCGGATGTCGAGGATATTAGTAATGCTGGTGACGTAAGAGACGCCGCTGATGGTCTTCAACCCCCGAGTGATACGATCGATATCCCTGATCACGCCCGCGTCGAATATGTCGTCTGCTTCCAGCGCGATCAACGCGAGCAGATTGCCGCCGTACTCTTCGCCGATATGGTCGAATAATCGGACGACCGGATCGCTCTTCGGTAGATAACTTGTGAAATCCGGATTGACCTTGATGGATCTTATGAAATAACCAGAGACAAGCGTTATGATCAGCGCCCCGAGAATCAAGTATTTCCGCTGCTCAATCACCCATTTTGAGAATCCCGCAAACATACCGCTCCTTTCGAACAATAGACCAAATCAGTATTTTGGTCGAACAAGATCAAAAAAATTATCGCTTCATGATGCCGTCGAATAGTATTCCAAAGAGACTGTTGATTCCATTTTTTATCTTTGAAACATCCTTCTGCATTGCCCAGTGGTATTCCAGGCCCTTCATTGTGGTGACGATCGTGAATGCCGAAAGCTCAAGATCTTTGACCACAAAGATGCCCTTGTCCACGCCCTCCTGAAGGATCCCCTTGATCGTTGCTAATTCCCAGGCGTCATATTTCTTCCGGATTCTCTGAATGAAGGCATATTGCTCGAGATACTCGTCCTTAAACGCGCTGTAAAAATTCGCCACACGGTTGAGTATCTCCATCCGCTTTAGGGTATATGTGCAGAGCTTGGCCTGGGGCGTTTCCTCTTTTTTAAGGGCCTGTTCCATTTGCTGCTCGAGAATATTGCCCTCTTTCTCGACGACGGCCCGAAATACATCTTCCTTGCTCTTGAAATAATGGTAGAGCGAACTCTTGCCCTTGCGCGCGGCCCGGGCTATTTCGTCCATGGTCGATTTGCGGAAGCCGTACCGGCCAAAGACCTCCCGGGCGGCATTGACGATTTCTTCCCGTACTTCCCTGAGGCCGGAAACCTTCAATGATTCCCGGTTTTTGGACTCTTCGACCATTTTGGTTTTCTGGTCCATAAGTGATTATAATCAAGATATGGATCTTGTCAAGGACCTGATGAGGCCGCCGCCGATCAGGAGGTCGTTCTGATAAAAAACGACCGACTGACCCGGTGTGACGGCCCACTGCGGTTCTTTGAATATGACCTTGACCCGACCGCGGCCCAGCGGTTCGAGCAAGGCCGCGCTCGCGGGTGAGAAGTACCGGATTTTCGCGGTCACTTCAAGATTACGATCCAGATCATCAAAAGGTATGAAATTGAGGTCGGTGGCGATCAATTCCTTCTTGTAGACGTCTTCTTTGGCGCCGATATGGATCGCATTCTCCTCCGCGTCGATCATGGTCACATAGTAAGGATGTTTGTGGCTGACGCCGATGCCGTGCCGTTGACCGATCGTGTAGTGTATTATGCCCTTGTGTTCGCCGACCACCCGGCCCGCGCTGTCCCGTACCGGACCACATTCTACGGGCATGCGGTGCTTGAGAAACGACGCGTAATCGCCATCAGGAACGAAACATACATCCTGGCTCTTTTTCCGGGCTGCGGTCGGCAGGCCGCGCTTGTGCGCCATCTCACGTACTTCTTCCTTTGTGTATTCACCGAGCGGCAGCAATGTTCTCGATAACTGCTTCTGATCGAGGCGGTACAGAAAATATGACTGTTCATTTCTGTCCCGGCCTTTCTTCAATACGTAACGCCCGCGGTCTCTTTCGACCCGTGCATAGTGCCCGGTGGCGATCCGTTCGACATTCGCCGGACCTATTTTCTTCAGCAACAGGTCGAACTTCAGCAGCTTGTTGCAGCGTACACAGGGGTTTGGAGTCCTTCCCCGTCCGTATTCATCGACGAAATTCTCGATGATGAGGGCTTCGAATTCCTGCTGGACGTCAATGGACTGGAACGGGATCTTCAGCCGATCGGCGACCCGGCGGGCAAGATCGGCATTTTCCGCGGCCACGCCCTTGAAGATCATGATCGCGGCCCGAACCGAATACCCTGATTCCACGAGCAGGGCGGCCGCGGTCGACGAATCGACCCCGCCGCTCAGGGCAACGAGGACCTGCCCTTGCTTATCGCACGTTGACTTCGACGTCATTGCCAGAATTTCATATTCATATTAATAGAAATCGCCGGTTCGGTCAAGCAAATTCGTGGTTGACTTTGCGTGCATTTCATATAATATACAAGATGCGATTCCCTCTGGGCCGCCCGATAATCGAGAACACGCGCCTGGAATTCATCAATCTCAACAACGTTCTGACCGCGTCGAAAAGAGAGCGGGCACACCGCATCATCGGCTACATTGCGATATTCTACCACGACATCTCCGAGCTCATATTCCTGAACCAGGGAGAGCCGTTCAATGCCGCGAGGATAACACCGGATAAGCGGTATATCGTGCCGATCAGCGAGATCGTGGATAAGGCCAGGAAGGCGACATCGGGGATATTGAGCGAGTACGTTACGGATGAAGAATTGTTGAGGCTGATGATATCTTCGATCACGCAGCAGCCGCTCAAGAGCAACGTTGATTTCACCAGGATCCAGCCCAGGATATTCATCGACCGGCTGAAGGGCACGAAGTTCAACGGTTTCATCTGGATGCGGACCGGTCTTGAGGAATCATTTGTGCAATTTGCCGGCGGCCTCATACCGGGTTGTTATATTGCCGGCCGCGCCGACAAAGTGCCGGAAGAGGATATTTATCCGATCATGGCGAAGCCCGAGACAGGAGTGTCGATCTTTGACCGTATCAGCAAGGCGATCGATGAACAGGCGACGCCGGCCCAGGTTGAAATGTTCTGCAAGATCTTCACCGCATTGCTCAAAGCATATGCCCATCCCCTGGGGCAATCGCTGGTTCTGCGCACTGCGGTTTTTTCGAAGAAGACCGCGCAGAAGGAATTTCCCTTCCTGGAGGGATTTAAGGTCGATGCGGATCTCATATTCCGCGGCGAGGTCGTTGTTGAACCCAAATCATTTTCCCATGGCATGGCGCGGATGTTCGATCTCTTAAGTCAATCCTTTGCCACATTCCTAGGTAAAGAGAGCGAATTGATCGCCCGCCGTGTACTGACGGACTACCGGTTCGCCCTCAAGACGCTTGATTTTTTTGATCACACGAAGCTGAAGTTGTAATGCCGCTCTTCATTATCTCGACGCCGATCGGCAATATGCAGGATATAACGCACCGGGCCATCGAGACACTGCGCGAAGCGGATGCCGTTGCCTGCGAGGATACCAGGCGGGCTGGTATTTTATTAAGAAAATTCGGGATCAAGACGAGACTGATCTCCTACTATGAACAGAATGAAAGAATGAGGGTCGGTCAGCTTGTGGCTCTGCTCAAACAGGGGAAGCGGCTTGCTCTCATTACGAACGCCGGCACCCCGGTTTTGTCCGACCCCGGGTATATCCTGATCCGGGAGGCGATCCGTCAGGGTGTCGAGGTCCACGCGGTGCCCGGCCCCTCCGCGATCACCGCCGCGCTTGCCGTGTCTGGACTGCCGGCCAGCCGGTTCGTCTTCGAGGGTTTCCTTTCAAAGAAACAAGGTCAGCGGTTGCGGGTCCTTGAACAGTTGAGATCGGAAAAAAGGACAGTGGTTCTTTTTGAATCGCCCCAGCGGCTGGAGCGTTTGCTTAAGGATATTCTCGAGGTTATCGGTAACCGGCGCGTGGCGATCTGCCGCGAGTTGACCAAATTCCACGAAGAAACCGCACGCGGCCGTATCAGTGACGTACTGGAAAAGTTGCGCTCCCGCAAGGGTGAATTCACGATCGTCCTGGAGGGGAGTGATGACTAAGATCAAAGAACTCGGCAGGAGATTTTTCGTCCGGCCGATCGTCGGCGTGCTCATGGCGTTGCATATCCACCCGAACGTCATCACGCTCTCAAGCCTGGTGCTGGCAGTGGTCGCTTTCTTCTTCTACAAAGCCGGGATCTTCTGGGCCGGCGCGATTTTTCTCTTCTGGTGCGGTATCTTCGATACCTTTGACGGTGAGATCGCGCGGCGCAGGAACATGATCTCAAAACTAGGCGGCTTTCTCGATTCAACGATCGACCGTATAAATGAGTTTATCGTCTACCTAGGACTCTACTTCTACTACCACGCGCTCGGAAGCAACACGCAATTCTGGATACTCCTGGCGATCTTCGGCTCGATGATGGTGAGTTACACGCGCGCTCGGGCCGAGGGGATGGGTATCTCGCCCCAGGTCGGTATTTTCGAGCGCTTCACGCGCATCGTGCTGTTGATCGCGGGGTCGATTTTGGGTCCAGGGGTCATGTCGTATCTGATCATTGTCCTGGCGCTCGGAACCGCCATAACCACGCTCCGGCGTATCGTGTATGTCCGGGCGAGATCGTTAGAGAATTGAAAATAGGACGGGATTCGAAGACCGCAGAGCAGAACAGGGAGAGGGTGCTCCTGGTGGCGGCCGTAGATGCAAAAACCAGGCGGTGGCAAGCCATACAATCGCTCGATGAGCTGGCTAGTCTGACCAGTACCGCGGGCGGTACGGTCGTCGAGAGTTTCATGCAGGTGCGCCGTCGATTCGACCCGGCAACTCTGCTCGGTATCGGCAAGGCACAGGAACTGGCCGGGATCAGCCGGCAGCTCGATATCGATCTCTTGATATTCGATACGGAACTATCGGCCGCGCAGATAAGGAACATCGAAGAGATTGTGGGGGTGCGGGTCATCGATCGCACGACGTTGATCCTCGATATATTCTCGAAACACGCACGGACCAAGGAAGCGAAGTTGCAGGTCGAGCTTGCCCAGCTCGAGTATCGCTTACCGCGGCTCGTAGGCAAAGGACTCGAATTTTCAAGGCTGGGGGGCGGCATCGGCACGCGGGGACCAGGCGAGAAGAAGCTGGAGGTCGACCGCAGGCGCATCAAGGAACGGATCGCCACGCTCAAGAGGATGTCGAAGAAGATCGAGCATTCAAAGGAGGTCCAACGCAAACGACGGGCCGAGATCCCCAAGATCGCGGTTATCGGTTACACGAACGCCGGGAAATCATCACTCGTCAACGCGCTCACGCGCGCGCGGCTTGTCACTTCCGACCAGTTATTTTCCACGCTCGATTCGAACACCAATGTGTTGTTCGTTCCCCCGAAATACAGGATGCTGATCAGCGATACGGTGGGTTTCTTGAGAAACCTGCCCCACGGTCTCATCGCCTCATTTCATGCAACCCTGGCCGAGGTCCTGGAAGCAGACATGTTGATCCATATCGTCGACACGGCGGCCGAGGATATGGAAGAGAAGATCGTGACCGTGAACAACGTCCTGGAGGAGATCGGCGCCGATAAAAAACCGAGGATGCTCGTGTTCAACAAAGTCGACCGGGTGTTCGATGAAGACAAGGAGCGTTGTGGCAGGAAATACCCGGAATCGTTTTTTGTCTCGGCGACAAAGAATGTCGGTCTCGATATTTTGAAGGAAAATCTCCGTCGATATTTTTACGATACGCAAAAGAGCGGCACGTCTTGACCGCTCATTGAATTGCACTATAATTGGACGTGAACGATTACCTCGACGATGTCGTCGGCCAGGATACGGCAAAGAGATTCTTGAGGGCCGCGATCAAGAGGGATAATCTGTACAATCTGCTCCTGGCCGGGCCGCGGGGCGTGGGCAAACGGACCATGGGGTTTGCCCTGGCAAGAACCTTGAACTGCCCGCTCGATTCGCAGAACTTGCATTTGATCACCCCCATCCCCTCGAGGATCAGAGAGAAGGACGAAAAGATTCAGGAGTATTCCAGACGTTATCTGCCCGACAACCCGGTCATTGGAAGCGAGGACCGCGTTTCCATATTGACCGATCAGATAAGGAATCTGGAGGCGCGCTTGACGCACATGCCCGGTGCCAACGAGAAGCGCGTTGTCCTGATCATCGAGGCCGACCAGATGACCGACGAGGCGGCAAATCGCTTCCTCAAGACGCTGGAAGAGCCGCCGATCGATACGGTTTTCATATTGACGAGTTCCCGGGTCGAGCACCTTCTGCCGACAATACGTTCACGCTGCAGGAATGTTCCTTTCAGATACCTGAACCAGGCCCAGATCGATAAGATCGTCTACAGCGGCACGGATGATCTGTTGCTGGGAAGTGCCGGTGAAATACTGTCCCTGCGTGAGAGCGGCGTGATTGACAAGGCAATGGAAGTATTCGAAAAAACGCCGCTCGATCTGAAATCCGTGGCCGAAGTTGCAGGGCAATATGAGAGGAAGAGAGTCGTTGATCTGTACTATCCGTTAATGCTCCTGTATCGCATGGTGCTCTACAAGAAACTCGATTTGGTTGACCGGACCGATCATGACGCCGAGGTCACCCGCAAGGCGCGCCGCATTTCGGTGGACCTGGCAGTTGCGGCAGTAACGATGCTCAATGATAGCATTATCCGGCTCGAGAGAAATCCTAACAAGTTGTTAAATTTGGCCTACGTATTATTAAGACTTCCTTGATCCAATGTAATATAATGGCGCAAAAATTCATCTGTGACGGTATGCTGGGTAAGTTGTCGAGATTGCTCCGGATGATCGGCATCGACACCGCATATTCCAATGAAGGCATGGCGATCCTGCTCAGCGCGCGCCGCGAAGAACGGATCATTTTGACGCGCAACAGACAATTGAGAGGCCGGAAAGATGTCTTCTTTGTCGAAGCGACGACGCCCGAACAGCAGCTTCACGTCCTGGTCGAAAGATACGGTCTCTGGTCCGATGTTAAGCCTTTTACGCGCTGCGTTTTATGCAACGAGCGGCTGGTCGCGGTCGAGAAGGCGGCGGTCAAGGATAAGGTCCCTTATTTCACCTACGAGCATCACGATGAATACGCCCGGTGTCCCGGGTGCGGCCGCATTTACTGGAAAGGGAGTCATTACAAGAACATGTTGAGGGAGGTTGAAGCAGTCCTGGGCCGCGGATCCTATGAAAAGAATACTTAGCCCGGTGATGATCGTGATCGCTATCGCCGGCATGAGCTGCATGCCTTATACCGGCAAGCCGCGCCGGGAAACGGCGGTGAGGGTGGCGATCGAGTGCGGCGTCGACCAGGTACGGCTAAGCGGTACGCGGGGCAAGAAATATTACAGCGATTATCTTGTCACGCTGAATGAGAGTTTCCCGTTCCATTTCGGCCCGAACGATGGCCGGGTCAGTATCAACGGGCGTGATTATCGCGGCAGCGTGGAGGTGAGAAAGGTCGACGGCCGTTTGTGGGTCATCAATGTGCTGGATATCGAATCGTACTTGAAGGGTGTGGTGCCGTGTGAGATCGGCGGGGTATCAGAGAGGCAGTTCGAGGCGGCAAAGGCACAGGCGGTCGCGGCGCGGACCTACGCGCGGGCGCATATGGGCCAGTATTCAGACCTGGGGTTTGACCTTTACTCGACAGTGCAGGATCAGGTCTACAAGGGTATTTCCTGCGAGCGGGCCATTACGAGCCGGGCCGTGGCAAGCACGGCCGGTGAAGTGCTTGTCTACAATAATGTGCCGATCGAAGCAAAGTATCATTCGACCTGCGGCGGCCGGACCGCCGATTTCGGCGACGCCTGGGCAGGTTCGCCGCCGCCGTATTTACGCAGTGTCGTGTGTCGTTACTGCGAAAAGAGCCCGCACTACCACTGGCACAAGGTGATGACGAGGAACGAGTTCTTCGCGCACCTGCGCAGCCGGCTGAAAAAGATCGGGATATGCCTCACCGAGCACGAGTTGATACATTCCTTCAGACTGAGAAGGAGCGAGCGCAGCAACCGGCTGAAGGAGCTGATTCTCGTTACGAACAAGACCGAGTACAAGGTCGCCAATTACCGGATAAGGACCCTGTTTGGAGAACCAACTGATCCGGGCGGTCTACTGAAATCCACATATGTGTACATAAGGACCGAAGGCGACAGGGTCATAATCGAGGGGCGAGGATTTGGCCACGGCGTCGGCATGTGTCAATTCGGGGCCCTGGAAATGGCGGCACAGGGCAAGGACTACCGGTATATACTCTATCACTATTACCGCGGTACACGGGTGAAGAGGTTCCGGTGAAGGGGGGTCGCTGCTAACAGGGGTTGATAAATCACGAGTTGCTGTTATAAAAAATGAGACGCAAGTATACGCGAGCGCGAGGCATAATTATGATGGTCGATTAAAAATCCAGGTCAGTCCGTACTGAGGATCCGAGATACAGGAGAGCTTGATGGTATCACCGCGCAAAGAACATGCGATCGGGCAGTTGCTTAAAAACACCGCCGACCTTGAAATAAAGGACAGGATCGCGGAAGCGATAGAGGAAGTCAAGAAGGCGATCGCTCGAAAACCCGATGACGGTAATCTCCACAACCGGCTCGGTGATCTATACCTGAAGGCCGGGAACAAAGAAGACGCGGTCAGTAATTTTCGCAAAGGCGTTGATGTATTCCGGAAGGACAACTTCCTGCGCAACGCGCTCGCGCTCAGCAAGAAGATACTCAGATATGAACCGGATGGCTTTGTAATTACTTTACGATAGCCGACGTGCTGGTCGAGCTCGACGAAAAACAGGATGCCGTGAGGTACATGTTTGAATACATCGAAAGGCAGATAGAGCAGAAACGAAAGAAGGAAGTGCTCAACGCGCTAAATTACCTGGAGGGTCTCGAAGTAAAAGATGAAGGCATTGAGAACCGGATATCAGAGTACTACAAGAAGATCGGCGTGGGAAAGGCCAGGAAGCGTTCCGGGGTTGCGACGGTCCAGGAACAGCAGGAGATCGCCGACCGGCGCAAGACGATGCGTGCTGATAGTGTCATCCCCGTCCTCGAAAAATCGCTGGGGATCCTATCGGCGGAGCAGCGTGAGGCAATCAGTAACATGCAGCGCTCGGTTGGCAATGATCTCGATAAGATCCACAAGTCATTACCAGCCTTGGTGACTTGAACGCCACTTTTAAGATTATGACTGAGAACTCATTGAGCACGATCCGTTCGGTCAAGGAAGGTTACAAACAGGCGACGAGTGAGATGTCGAGTCGTTTGGATGATACGAAGAATGCCAACGTCAAAGTGGCGGCCGCGAGCAGTAAGATGAAGCAGGAACTG
>JACUUY010000166.1 GCA_014859085.1 Caldifarciminota bacterium | reverse complement strand
TCACCGCCCCGAAGGTCATCCTGTACTACATCTTCGTGAAGCCCTCCAAGCCGCAATATCAACATAATATCTTTCATCAGCGTAGGTTGCTATTTCATCACGGTTATTTGATGCATTTACAGTAAGAACCCAGGGCCCATTGCCATCTGGGTAAGTGATAATAGGATCAAAGGGATATGCCATGGCACAGACTGGCAAAGCACCCATCTGGTAGGCATATACAAAGGCGTCGTAGAGATTCTGACTGAAAGATGGCAAACCCCAGCTGCAATTGATGGCCTTGGCACCTGCGTTCGCAGCATCGATAATCCCCTGAATCAAGTATGCCGTTTGTCCAGCCATCGTGTTCTGAATATTGATCGAGGCATGCCAATCTATCCCCGCAATGCCCACTGGTTGATTCTGTTGATTGTAGTTGTTGGTGAGCGCTGCTGCGATTCCAGCAACATGGGTCGCGTGGTCTGACGGTGTTCCATTCAAATCACCAAATATTCTACCTGCAAATTCCTCATGATTCCAATCAACATTGCCATTACCATCCACAATACCCAGAATAACAGAGTTGTTACCAGTGGAATACGACCATGCCTCGAGCGCACTAATATCTGCACCAGATGTTCCGCCATATTGCCCCGTATTATGCAAATTCCATTGCCGACCGAAGTACGGATCATCAATTGTAATATCGCGAGGCACCGCACGTTGATTCTTTTCTGCACGAATGATTTGTGGCAGAATTTCTAATAATGCAATTAGTGAATCTCTGTTAGCGGCTGATGGAAGTCCTATGATGAAGAGTTGAGAAAAATCTGGCAGGCGTGCTATATTACCGTCCGGAGTGATACGCATAGTATCTATTGGGTCGAACTCAGGCATCGCTATTGTGATTTGCGTAGCACCCACGTCTAACAGCAAACTGATTAACTCACTAGGCGCTTCAATCTCACCGGGTGTCGCTGACGAAGCACCGTATGGCATCGTTATGACATCCCTTGTCGTCAATATCAATATTTCCTCTTCAGGAACTTGTCCATATACACTCGTCATATAGAAAAGTCCTACAAATAAGAATAGAAAACATCTACTCATATACTCCTCCCCAGTCTTCTCCGTAGTTGAGAAAAGTGATTCTCTTCTCCAGAAGACCATCAGGATCTATAACATACAGCTCTCCATTACCTTCGGGGTAAGGTTCGTCTAACGAATACTTCGTGTAGACGATTTTTGAACCATCAGAGCTCCATGATGGCCACCTCCCTCCATCTGTCGTTAGCTTTCTTGCACCACTGCCATCTGTATTAACAACCCAAACTTGGGTACCCCAGCCATACGGTGTGCAGAAAACAACAGCAGAACCGTCTGGAGCAAAGGACGGTGATTCTACTCCTGC
The DNA here is from genome assembly GCA_014859085.1 of Caldifarciminota bacterium. Classification (GTDB taxonomy): domain Bacteria; phylum Hydrothermota; class Tepidihabitantia; order SM23-42; family SM23-42; genus SM23-42. Next base: position 2,535 of record JACUUY010000166.1, on the reverse strand, counting down.
TCCTGTAGTGTATATCGCGCTGGCATTACCTCCACTTGTATCAACAATCATAATAGCAGAGGCTCCAGAAACCCAACCGCAAAAGACAAGCTTTTCTCCATCTGGAGACCACGCTGGATCGTGTCCGTAGGGATAAATATGTTTTTCCATACCACTCTGCAGATCTAAGATTCTTATTCCCCTTGGTCCAACAGCATCAGAATCGGGCGTCGAGAAAGCCAACATTTGTCCATCTGGACTAAGTGACGGGTATATTTTCCGCCCCTCAGTTGTTATTTGGACAATACTATCGCCGTCAGCACTGATCTTCCACACTCTCAACATTAGGTCATTTATTACAATCCAATTGCCAGCGGAATCCCAATCGGGTTGGTCTCCAATCCGTATTCCATCTGGTGTTCTCGGCTCGCCTATGGAATGCAAGCCTTTACCATCGGGTCTGATCAACCATAATACGCTAGTTTCGGTCACAAATAGAGTCTCGTTTGCAACCACGTACCAGGGTTGATGGACGAAAACGATCCAATCTTGTGATCCCCAATTAGCTTCACAAGTACCGTAGATCGCGGGTGGACGTGTAATGGGTTCTTCTCTTTTTATGCAATGTAACAGTACAGAACTAATAGATACTAACACAATTAGAAGTGCCGCACGATATGTAAACATTGGTACACGTTTTGTTATCTTTCCAGACCAATCGCGTGCCATCATTCCTCCTTTAAATTTATCGCCTGTACGATAACCTATCATTCTTCCCCGGAACAAACGAGGTTGTCCCGTTCACTGTTGAAATTCGGTAACGAACCCTATTCATAATACTAAGCAACCGCCCTCTTGTCAAGAGCTCTTTTTCTCTTTTTTAGGGCTTCAGTCAGGAGGGGTAAATCCCGATAGCCTTTGATTTTTCTAAACCGTTTTTCCGCTTCCATCAAGCCAAGCACGGCCCAGCGCTCAGCCATACTCCCGTTGCGCCACCGCTTCACCGTCCGGGTAACCTGCCGCACGACCGACCTGTCTGCCTTCGATACAGGCAGGAAAGGCACTCTCGATTAGATTCGTGGTCTGCAAGGATTGCCGTAATGCCTTAGGTAAGCCCAAATCAACTACTGTCAGGGTTTCATCCAAACCTTCCTCGAGACTGCGCGCCGCCCCAGGATAGGCATCCTTTAATGTCTTGATCAAACGATACAAGATCGCGCGCCCGTTTACCATCCCCACACAGATACGCCTGCCTGTCTGCGTGCCACGCACAAGCAGGCATAGTGGTCTGATCCACGAACCGATGCATTTTTTCGGTAAGCGCCCCTTCACCTTCTGACGCTTGTGATACTGACACCGCTGGATCGCCCCCATTGTCGCCAAAGGTCGCCTTTACTGCGCTGGCCAGAGCTTTGGATCCATCAATGACCAGCAAGATCACGCAATCGCTGGCGCCCAACCTTGATCTTGCGACCACCCAGCACCACTTCACCACCGGTCTTGCCCCAACGATACGCCCCACGACCATTACCACGCTCATACCATGAACCACCACCGAGCGCAGCAATCTCCTCGTCAAGCATTTCGGCCATGGTCATAAAACCAGAACGAATACACAGCTCCAATAAGCCCTGCTTGAGCTCGGCTTGCGCATTCGCGAACACGCTTTTTTTATCGTCTCTCATCGCGATACAAAACCCTTGCTTTTTTCTGCTCTTTGCCCTATAATTATTCATAGCGGACCTCCTTTTAGTCCAAATGTCAATTCTTTATATAGGTCCGCTATTTGAATTTCAACAGTCTATGGGACATGCTCTGCAACAGCAATATGCGCCAAATATTGTATTGGCTGCCGATATTCCACCAGAATGATTCCCGAATATAAGTGAATCCCCAATTCGGATGCGCAAAAATACCACCTACAGTGCCAGCATAGTCGTCTGCGGAATAGCCGTATAATAAAAATGTCAATGTTGCCCACCCGTGGAGATAAGATTCCAACCGCTCTTGGGCCAGGTTTGTTATCGGTCAGTAAATGCCTTGCGCAGCTTGCACAAATTTTTCGACCTCAACAAAATTCGTATCTTGCCAGGTTGTTTCTATTTGGCCAGTTAGTAAATTGATAATACGGAAAAAGTTACAAGCATCAGTATAGTAGCTATCAAACCATTGGATTTTCCATAAAGGTGAAGCATAGAGTAGTTTGATGAATTGCCCCCAATCAGTTATGTGTGTTGAGGAGAATAACTCATGATAGGTTTCGCCATAGAACAATATGCCTTTAGATAACGCGCTGTCCGAATCATAACATTTCCCATATCCAAATCGCGATGACTGAATGAAGGTGTGAGCATAAAGATCATGGACTACATGCATAAGTGAGCCGTATATGAGTGCTTTTTCGTAAGGAGTCCAACTCTGTTGCCTTGCATAATCAGCCATCTCCCACAACTTCTGGAGATTATGAGAACTTCCTTGTGTAAATGATATTTCGGTTTGAACATAATCTTTTGTCCAAGTGTGAATGAAGAGCGGGTCACTGCAAAAAATTCTGTA
>JACUUY010000165.1 GCA_014859085.1 Caldifarciminota bacterium | reverse complement strand
GTATGGCGTTGGCTATTGGTAAACGATTCAATCTTCAACCCGCGGCATGTTTTGTGCTGTGCTTGACCGCGCTCAGTCCGCTGTATCTGTTGGCTCAGGATTCGCTGAATGTGCGCTTTGTGGGCGGTTATCCGTTCGGCGGCGCTACGGGTGGCATTGTCAGCGGCGTGATTAGCGGCAGTGAGTATGTTGTTGCATCCTCAGGTTCTGGTATTCTTATATTCAACGTAGATGATCCGGCCAATCCGGCAAGAGTCGGGCAAATAATCAGTCCGATACAGGCGCTAGTGCCTTTTCTCGACGATACATTACTCTATGTTGCGGCCCAAAAACAAGGGTTGTGGATCTACAATGTTGCCGATCCCTCAAATCCGGTGATGGTCAATCGCTGGCAGCCCAATGATTCGGTTGTTCAGGTGTATGTGTGTCAAAATTCCGCTTACGTGGTTTCCTACACGCAGATGACGATCCTTGATGTGTCTGACCCGACATCACCTGTGGTACAAGGTGAGTGGGCACCGGACAGCGTTTTACCGTATTATGTTTATGTTAAGGACAACTATGCGTACGTTTGCGCGGCGGGTGGTTTCGGGGTGAATGACGCGTTGATTATTCTGGATCTGTCGGATCAGACCGCGCCATACGAGGTGGGGCGGTGTTCTCCGGGTAATTACATGAAGCTCGTAGTCAAGAGTGGTTATGCGTATGTAGCCGGCTGGGGGCTGAGCGTGGTGGATATAGCTGATCCTACTAACCCGTATGTTGTCAGAAGCTCTCTGGTTCATTTTCCGGTGGGCAACCCGCAGATTAAGGACAATTGTCTGTACGTTGGCGGGATGTTTCTTTCTGCGTTTGACATCACCGTCCCTGATGATCCGGTACTGATGAGTCATATTCCGCATCAGACGCATCGGATTACGATCCTGAATGACCACCTCCACAGTATGGCAATAGATCGAATTGAGATGCTGGACATAACCGAGCCATTCTTCCCATTTCAGGTTGGCGAGTACGAGATAATGGCGATTGCCTATGGTCTTGAGGTTTCAGACAATTTTGCAGTGTTTGGAGATACGAAAAACGTCTTTCGCATTATTGATGTCACAGATCCACAGGGCTGTTTTGAATTGGGCAAGTACATTCTTAACTACCCACTTGGTTTTATGTTTGATATTGCGTATGGATTCACGATGGCGGGAGATTACCTTTACGTTACCGCGTATGATAGTGGCATGCGAATAGTTGACATTTCCGACCTGACTGATCCCCATGAAGTCGGGTACTGCTATGTGCCAGGCCTCCCGCCATGGTATACCACGGTCCGAAGCGTTTGTGTTCAGGGTGAATATGCGTATTTGGGCTGTTCTGGATCCTCTGGAGCGGGTGGGTATGTGTTTGCCGTCTGTAATGTCTCAAATCCAGCAAATCCGTATTTTATAGGTGGCATTGCTACTTGTGATACCTTGGGCGGCATCAATGGCGTGTTTATCAATGGGCACTATGCATACTGCTGCGAGGATATTGGCTTGCGAATCATTGACATTTCCAATCCATACAATCCTATTTCTGTTGCGAAATGCAGTCTTTCAACCTACTGCGATCACATCTACGTGTCTGGAGATTACGCTTACATCGCCGATTACGATGGTGGAAGGTTGTGGATCATTGATGTCTCTAACCCGTACAACCCTTCGCCAGCAGGTTATTACTATCCTATCCGGGTCAATGACATATATGTGGCGGGGGATTATGCGTATCTCTCTGATGATCACTATGGCGGTGGGGTAAGAATATTCGACGTCTCTAATCCTGCCAATCCCATTGAGGTTGGCTACTATAGATATGTGATCGCTGGTAATGGTCCCTGGCATCACGGTGTCACTGTCTCTGGGGGTCTCATCTATACAGCGGCCGGAGTTTGTGGATTGTGGATTCTTGACCCTTATGGCATCGGCATTGCAGAAACCTGCAATTTTTCCTTGAACCCGCGACTGGAAGTATCTGCTGTCGGCCGACAGGTAGAATTGTCATACTTGCTTACCGGGAGTTCTGCCGTAATGATCACCTTGTTTGACGTTTGCGGTCGCGTTGTTGAAAAATGCGAAACCCGGGCTGGTCCGGGTATGCACCATGCGCGATTGCAGACCGGTTTTGCCTCGGGCGTGTATTTCGTGCGGGTAGCGACTGAGGAATGGGTAGAGACCAGGAAGATCGTGCTGCTACGATGAAAAGACATATGTTTTTCCTTGTGATTCACGGGCTATTCTGGTTTCTTCTTGCCCAGCCGCCCCTGGTTTGGACCCGGGTCTATGACCGCAGCACGGCTGATTACGCTTTTGGTGTCAGTACCGATGACGCTAATAACATCGTGGTTGCGGGGAGCTCCTACAACGGCGTGGATTATGACTTTTGCACGGTCAAATACACGCCGGCGGGCGATACCATCTGGACCCGGATCTATGATGCCGGCGGCAGCGACATTGCGCGCGGCGTGATTGTCGATGGCAATAACGACATCGTCGTCACCGGTGCCTCGCGGCTCGACACGATATACGATTATCTGACCGTGAAATACGATGCGGCAGGTAATCTTCTCTGGCAGACCAGATATGAAACCGGGCTGGACAAGTTCGCCACCAGTGCGGTCGCTGATTCGGCGCGAAATGTCATCGTGACCGGCTATGCTTTCAACGGCTTTGATTACGATTATCTGACCGTGAAGTACAATGCCGGTGGCGATACGATATGGAGCCGCAGATTCGATGCCGGATTCAATGATCTTGCCAATGATCTGACCGCGGATCCAATGGGCAATATTATCGTTACCGGCTCCTCGGTGGACACCAGTATTAACCGGCATACCTACTTGACGGTCAAATACAGCCCTGATGGGGAGACGCTTTGGACGCGCAGATATCAACACGAAACTTGGCACAGTTTTGCGTATGCGGTTGCGGCCGATGCCGAATGTAACATTATAGTAACCGGTAATCCCTGGTATCCAGCGAAATTCATCACCTTGAAATATGATTCATTGGGCGATATGCTCTGGCTACGCCAGCACGTGCCGGGGTATATAACTGAGTATTATGCAAGAGATGTTGCAGTAGATCAGCAGAATGATATTATCGTTACATGTGAGTACTACTATGGTGCATCGTTTGACTATTACACCTTCAAGTACACATCTGCTGGCGATTCAGTTTGGACTTCAATATATGGAAGTGGTTCGGGCATCGACGAATACGCTCAGGGTGTTGCCTGTGACGCTGTTGGCGGGATTGTCGTTACTGGCTACGTATTCAATAATGGCAATATCGATTATCTGACCGTGAAATACGATGAACAAGGCGCAGTAGCTGAGCAGATGCTGTTGCCGGTAAGGACAAACGAAATCGAACTGCACGCGCCCTGGCCCAATCCCTTCAGACATACCACGACGATCCGATACTCACTGCCGGTCAGCCTCGCGTCGCTCGGCGAGGCCGGGGATGCAGGATGCGCTGAAAGTGAAATTCGAATGTCGAATCTCGAAATGCGAACACCTGCGTTGAATATCTACGATGCCGCCGGACGATTGGTAAAATCATTCAATCATGGAGCGGTTGTTGTGTGGGACGGCATTGACGACTCGGGCCGGAACCTACCCGGCGGTGTGTACTTTGTGCGACTGGAGACGCCGCAAGGGTGTTTGACCAGAAAGATCATCAAGTTGAGATAAATCATCAAACGAACCCGTCGTAGATCCTGCCAAGGGCCATGTTTTATTGACTTTCCTGGACCGGAACGCTTGCGCGGCACACATCAGATTTCAGATTCGAAACTCTGAATCCTGAACCCGAGTTCCGTAAGCAAATGCAGCGTTTTGGCAGAAATGGAGATAATTGGGTGGCGGGTGGTCGAAGCGTGAAGGTCACCTGAGCAAGCCAGAGGACTAGTGTGGCCGGGAAATTCAGTGCTTTGATG
>JACUUY010000026.1 GCA_014859085.1 Caldifarciminota bacterium | reverse complement strand
GTTCTGGTTGGTTATCGAGATCTCAAGGAACTGGTTGACCGAAAGCGAAGGATTGCCCATTACCGTATACCCGTTATCACTGATCATCCCCCTACCCTGGGTCAATTGCTTAAGATCGGTGAACTGCGCCATTGATATCGAGAACGTCCGCCAGCCATTGCCGCCGCTGACGGCGAGGCAATTGTTGAATTCGGTCGTGTATTCGTAGTAGTTCAACGAATCACTGCCGATGCGCATCGACACGAGGGGGTTCGAATTGAGCGCATTCAGGTAGAAGACGAGCGTGTCGTACGCCCGGTAATCCTCATTGTCATCGGTCTGCCGCCGCGTGACGCACGCGTGCCCCTCTCGTATGTTCTCCAGTCTCATTTCCAGAGCCCCCTCGCTCCTGACCTGCCCGGTCAGGGGATCCCGTTCCAGGGCGAACGGTGATTGATAATAGGAATGCGTCCTTGTGTTGACAGGCGTCAATGTAAACACCTCGGTCGAATCCCAGGTCGAGAGATCACCTTTGACACCGTGGTTCTTCCAGCGGCTACCCGTGGCCACGAGGCGGTAGATGAGCAACGTTTCGGCGGCCGGCACGCTATCCCACCAGACACGAACATACCTGATACTGCGCCAGTCCGGTACGCCCAGAACCGTATCCGTAGCCAGTGAATCTTGTATCGGAATGCGGAACATCTTCCAACCTTCCTGCAGGCCGGCATTCTCGACCAGGAACCGCGTCGAATCCAGATCGAACGTGTAACTGTAGTATATGTTGTCGACATTGAGAATGCCATTGCGGTCGAGATCCTCGGTATCCCACATGTTATTCCCTTCGGTCCCGTTTATCCCGCCCGTATAGTCACCATCGACATAGTCATCATTACCGTCATCCCCCGGAACGTTGTCAGAGTCCCGCCCAAAGATACCGTCGAGACCCGTATCTTCGGTACGGTTGTTCCAGGAGCCGTTGCGGTCGCGGTCCTCATCCTCGAGCGTGCCGATACCAACCAGTGCTCCCGCGCTGTTGCGCCGCAGCTGGTCTTCGGACAGTTCCTGGGCCAGGTCAACATGCATGCGTCCATAATTGCCTTTGATGATCACTTCGAGGTTCTCGCAGTCATCGAAATTCTCGCTGTACATGTACTGCATCAAACCGCCGAACGAGGATAGATCGTCGGGCGTGAAAATAACTTTCAGCACGTGGGCTGTTTCATTCGGATCGAGCGGATTGAGGTAGATGTCACTCGCTGTCAATATCTCATCGCCCCTTGGGTTGTACCAGATCAGCCGCTGCGTGACGAAATCTTCATTCAGTTTTCCAGCCGGGCGCGATGACTGGACCCAGTCCGTACGGATGATCGAGACCTCGCGGGAGATGATCGTGGATGACTCGAGGTCATCGAGATATGCCTCGCCTTTTGAATTAAGGTCGGAGATCGAATATGCCGCCTCGACATTCAAGTTCAGTTTCGATTCTCTTTCGGTCTCGACCAGAGGCAACCAGTCAACGACGCTCGTGAGAAAAGGAAGGTTCTGCGGCAGCGCGAGGTCTGCTTCCCAGATCAAACGGCTGAATGGCTCTTCGCGCAGCCGGATCCGGTCCGTCGGAAAGGATTCTGAACGGTAGAAGAAAGAGGAACCCAGCGATGCGTCACCGAATGGCCGCATGCTCGCCCTCATGCCGACCAGCGATTTCTGGGCGGCGGAGAAGAAAGGCGCGTACTCAGCATGGATCTTCACGCGCGCCGTCGGCGGCAGGACCTTTTTGAATTCCAGCTCTCCCTTGTCATAATTGATGTAGTAATCCACGCCCTCCTTCTGCAGAACACCGTCGACGTAGACCGTCACATCGATCGCATTGAGCGGCAGGGTGAAGACGGGCCGGACCTCCACCGTCTTCCGGTAGAGATAGTACTTGCCGCGCCCCTGCATGTAATACGGGTTTTCGTAGATCTCGTCGTCGGGATCGTCCAATACCGCTGAGGCGAAGGGCAAGGAATCGGAGAAGATCAGAAGGCCGCGGCCGGCATCGAAGCCGTACGCGCCAAAATAGTCGTCGATCCGGCCATCCTTATCCTGATCAAGGCCCAGCAGTTCCAGGTACGTATCCCCGGCTGCATTACGGTCCCGGTGCTGTCCGCCCGGAGTGATGTAGAATATCCTCAGCGAATCGAGCCGTGACCCGGGACTGACGATCTGGTAGTAGTTCCGCAACTCGTATCTCCAGGTAACCGATGAAGTATCCGGGCTCCTGGGGCAGATTAGTTTGAGGATGAGTGTCGTGTCGATAAGCGCGCCTACATTAAATGTCACTCCATCGCGCAGCACGCTGTACTTCACAGCAAGGACCTCAACGTCTTTCTGAAGCCCGTATCTCAGCTCTATGATGTTGCTGCCCGGAATGAAAACGTAATCCTGCTCAAGGTACTTCAGCGTGTAATGACCGATCTGGGACTGCAGCGTATCGTCGGGAATGACATTGTCGTTATTCGTGTCCGCGTAGGCAATGCCGTAGCGCGTGATGCCCGAGGTGGTGTTGTTCTGAAAATTGTTGTCATCGATATATACCTGCAGGGACTCCGGTATTATCGTCTCAGTAGTACCGAGCCAGAAGAATCTGCGTTTCTGGTATTCACGCGCCCAGATCGTGTCGGCTTGCGCCTGAACGTTCCCATCGATATCGATCTCCTGGTGCTGGGTCTGTTCATTCGATGCGATCGCCGTAATATCGAGGGGGCCGAACTTGGCTTTTGACCTGATCCCGAAGAGCCCGCTATGCGAAGGAATGTCACCGGTGTATGTGGTCGCCGGTATCTTCAACTCGGTGTCGCCGCCTTCGATCTCCTGGATGATCTCGTCTTCACGACCCTTGTAGGTCACCGTGATCTTGTTCTGATTCTCGTTGATCCGCTCCGAGTTATGGTCGATGAAAACCTTGACCCGGTCGCCCACGTGGCCATCGAGATTGATCGCCATCTCCTGGTTCATCTCCAGTTCCGGCCAGAGCGAGGGCCTGCTTATGCCCGGCACGTTGGAAACAAAAGTCTCGCTGCCCCCCATCGTTATCTTGACATAGCCGCCGACGTCGAGTTTGCCGGTCTCGCCCATGAAATCGCTGAAACCTCCCTTGGGCAGGGGGACCTCGAAAATGCCGAACAGACCTTTGCTCGCGTAGCCGGTGCTCTTCGCGATATCCTGCTGGAGTTTTTTGAACAACAACCCCCGATTGTAGGATTCGAACCCGGATGAGATGAAATCGTCGATCGTCTTGACCGTATCGATACCGACCAGGGTCCCCTGGAAATAGCGCGCGTGAACGACGAACTCGCCATCCGCATCAAAGTATACGCGCTCATCATAGGGCAGGGTGAACCGGACGAACAGCAGCGCCGAAATGAGGAACGTCATAGAAGGGTTATGATTCTCTGCGCAATCCCTGCGGCATCGAGCCGGGTTATCTTCAGCAGTATCGGCCGCGAACCGTGTTCCACGAAATTGTCGGGCAGGCCGATGCAGTGGACCTTTGCCTTAGCGTCCTTCTGAGAACAATACGCGTGAACTGCACTGCCCAATCCGCCCAGGCCGGCGTTCTCTTCGATGACGACGATGTTTTCGTTCCGCTTCAGCAGAGCATCGAGCATTGCCGTATCGAGCGGTTTAACAAAACGCGCATTTATCAGGGTTGGTCCAATACGCTTCTTCATGATCGTCAAAGCTTCCTCTGCCTGTTCGACCATAGAGCCGGTCGCGAGAATCACGAGGTCCTTGCCCCTTTCCAGCGTTTCCCAGGTACCGACTCTGACCGGCGACGGTTCTGCATCACGGATACGGCAGGACGACCTCGGGTAGCGGATGACAAAGGGCCCTTTGCGGTACTGGACCGCGGTCTTGAGCAGAGCGATGAGTTCGGTGCCATCCCTGGGTGCGGCTATCACGATACCGGGAATACAGCTCAGGTACGAGAGGTCAAAAGGACCGTGATGGGTGGGTCCGTCTTCACCGACCAGGCCGGCGCGGTCGACGGCAAAAACGACCGGCGCGCGCTGCAGGCCGACGTCGTGGATGATCTGATCGTAGGCGCGCTGCAGGAAGGTCGAGTATATCGCGCATACCGGTATGTAACCGTCCAGGGCCAGCGCCGCGGCCATGGTGACGGCGTGCTGTTCGGTAATACCCACATCATAGAATCTCTCCGGGATCTCCTGGCTGAAGCGCTTCAGGCCCGTGCCCAGGGTCATGCCGGCGCTGATCGCAACGATCTTCTCGTTGCCCCTGGCGAGTTTGACGAGCGTATCGCCGAAAACCTCGGTGTAGGTCGGCGCCTTCTGTCCGGTTTCGCCGGTCTCAACGCAGTACTGACCGATGCCGTGGAATACCTCCGGACACTTCTCGGCGGGTTCATACCCTTTACCCTTCCTGGTCACCACGTGCACGAACCAAGGGCCGCGCAGCTCCTTGATCCTCGAAAACGTGTCGATCATCTCGCCGAGCTTGTGGCCGTTCAGGGGACCGACGTAGCGGAACCCGAGTTCTTCGAAGATCACGGATGGCGCGACCAGACCCTTGACACCCTCCTGAAGGCGCCTTGCCACATACCTCGCGCGGTCGCGGAAATACGGCGGGAAACGGCCGAAGAACTTCCACAGGTCATCGCGGAAGCGGTTGTAGGTCCTTGTCGTTATCACATTGTTGAGATACTGCGAAAGCGCTCCGATATTCTCACCGATGGAACGCTCGTTATCGTTGAGGACGACAATGACATCTTTTTTCAAGTGCCCGATATGGTTGAGCGCCTCGAATGCCATGCCGGCGCCGAGCGAACCGTCGCCGATCACGCTCACGATACTATAGTTCTCGCCGCGGTAGTCGCGCGCCAGCGCGAAACCGGTTGCCGCGGAAAGGGATGTCGACGAGTGGCCGGTGTCGAAGACATCGTACTTCGATTCGCTCCGTTTTGGAAAACCGCTTATCCCCTGGAAGGTGCGCAGGGTGTGGAACCGCTCTGCCCGGCCCGTGATCAGTTTCTGCGCGTAGGTCTGGTGGCCGACATCCCAGATGATCTTATCCCGGTCCGCATCGAAGACGCGGTACAGGGCGAGCGTCAATTCGACGACACCGAGCGAGGGCGCGACATGACCGCCCGTGCCCGCGCACGTGTTGATTATGGCTTCACGGATCTCGCACGCCAGCGCTTCCATCTCGGCACTGGTGAGCGATCTCAAGTCACCTGGTTTCTTTATCTTCTTCAATATTTTCACTTCGCTGTATCCCTGGTATCAGTATGTGCGGCGCAGCACAAAGTCGGTTATTTGACAGAACACGTCGAAGTCCGCGCCGAGCGCGCCGAATCTCTGCCGCGCCAGATCGGCGTAGCGCCGCGCCCGGAACAGCGCGCCGTCGAGCCCGTAGACCGCCGGCGCCGTGATCTTACCGCTCACCTCATCCTTGCCCGGGGTCTTGCCCAGCGCGTGCTTTTCGCCGACGATATCGAGGATGTCGTCAGTATACTGAAAGAGCATGCCCAGGCAGAGGCCCGCTTCGTACAAACGCTCGACCTTCGGCTGCGCAGCACGGGCCATTATCGCGCCGGCCTTGACCGCCACCGCGATGAATCTTGCCGTTTTGTTCAGGTGAATATCCCTCAGGGTCTTTGGCGACCGCTCCATCCTGCCGATATCGAGCAGCTGGCCGTACACGACGCCGGCCGGCCCGACCGCCTCGCTCACCGCACGCACCACGGCCAGCTTCTCGTGCGCTCGGTCCTCACCGCGGCTCATGAGCTCGAACGCATAGGCAAACAAGCCGTCGCCGGCAAGGATCGCAACCGCCTCGCCGTATTTCTTGTGCAACGATGGCTTGCCCCGGCGCAGATCGTCATCATCCATTGCCGGCAGGTCATCGTGGATGAGCGAGTATGTATGGATCAACTCGAGGCCGCACGCGACATCCATGATCGACTCGACGTCTTCGCCGCCATTCGCTTCGTAACTGGCGATCGAGAGAATGGGCCTTATTCGCTTGCCGCTGTCGACCGAGTAGTACATTATGTCAAACAGGGGATTATTCTTTCCAAAGGATCTGCGGAGCGCCGCGTCGACCAATGCCTTCTTGTCCGCCAGGTAATTCGTAACGTCAATATTGCGCATGATAATCTAACATGACAATTCTAATAGAAAATATATGTTTGTCAATATGGACCGTGAAAGGATCAGCAGACCCAGCCGATATTGCGATAGGCCCGGTAGATCTCGGTAATGATCCGCTTCGGATGGGGGAATTCACTTACCCATTTGAGTCCGTGCTTGCGTTTCCTCTCCCGTAATCCGCGGTCGCGCAGCAGTCGCGCGAGAACCTCGGCGAAGTCCTGCTTCGTCGCCTTGACGAACGGGTGGCCGGGCAAGAGATTTTCGTACTCACCGGGTATTTCGGTGATCGTCGGAATGCCGAGCGCGAGGAATTCGAGACCGCTGCGGCCGTAACCGGTGCCCGCATAATTGCCTATCTGGTCGATCCCGATGTCGCAGGTCGCCTTCATTTCCATGCATTTCGCGTGGGACACGCCCTCGATCAGGAGGAACTCGAAATCTATTTTCCCCTTGAGCCGGGACACGGCTTCGATGATATCGGCCGTGCCCTTTGCGGTCCGGCGCGTCGGTGAATGGCCGACGCGCAAGACCCTGTTTTCGGCCGCGCGGGGCTTGATGTTCTCGGCTTCGTAAGGGATGGGCACGAAGATCAGGTCCGGGTCGATCTTCGTGTGGTCCAGCTCCGAGGTGAACCGGAGCCGGGCGTGCTCGCGCAGGTAAGGGTTCATCCCCCACTTCCTCAGTTCGCTGCCGAAGAAATGGGTGACGATCTTCCTGCCCTTCAGCTTCTTCAGGATCCGGTCGCCGTAGATGAAAGGAACATCGCCGTCAAAGTGGTAGATGTCGAACGCGCCCAGGCCGTAACGCCGCCACGCGCGGCTCAACTTGTAGAGCCACATGCAGTCGCGCGCCATGAAGTACGCCCTTTCCAAACCCCTTTCACCTTTCACCTTCAGCTTCAATTCGGTTTCCAGCACGTTGACATTACCCCGGCCGATCAACCGGCCGAATCTGCTCACGGGACCGGCGTCGAGCAGCGGGTATTTGAGGCAAATGCCGTTCGGAAAACCCAATCGCGAAGGCACCATGGTCGCGAGTCCTCCCTCGTCCCCGAAATAGGCATGGCTTCGGCTCAGCAAACCAGGCACGTCCTGGAAGTTCTCGAACGCTAAATGAATGACCCGCATCTACTCGCTGAAGGTGATATTAATGGCATCGGGCAACGGAGTTTCGACATAGGTCAGTCTTTCTTTGACCTGACGGTTGCTGCCGCAGAGCATGTTGTTGCCGGCCTTTAATTTTGCCGGCGCTTTTCCAGCGGCTTGACCGATCTGCTCCACAAGCGCTGTCACATTGACCGGACTGCCGCAGAGATTATGAATACCCGCTTCCTTCTGGTCGCGGACCGCGATCAAGGGCGCGATCGTATCCTCGACAAAGGTCGGGCTGATCTGCTGGTACGGAGATTCCACGCGTTCGCCGTCTTTGATCGCGCGCGCCAGGTCAGATACGAACCCTTGCTCCACGCCCTTGCCGAACGGAAAGAACAGGCGCACGGTGTTGATCCGGAAAGCCTTGCGGTAGAATTCAAGGAGCATCTCGGCCTGGTATTTGGTCACGGCGTAGGGTCCCTGCGGATCCAGGGCCGCGTTTTCATCGATGTTCTCGCCGCTGCCGTACACTTCGCCGCTCGAAAGATAAGTGAAGGTCTGGACACCGGCGTTCTTCGCCCAGTCCAGCAGGAGGAGCGTGGCCAGGGTGTTGGCCTTGAATAATTTCGCCAGCCGGCCGTGGTAGGCGTCGAAGTTGTGAAAAACATGCTTCACTTTTCTGGGCAGGGTCTTATCGAGGACCGGGTCCTGCTCGAACCTCAGGAACCCGTACTTGATATTCTTCTTGCCGAGAAAGGACATGGGCACGTCTTTTGCCGTCGGATAAACCGCGAAGACACTCTCCCCCCGGCGCAGCAGCTCGAGGATCAGTCTTTCGCCGATGCCAAACGGGCTGGTGATGAGATTGTCAAACTCGACCACCTGCTATTTCTCTATCCAGACCTTTTCCAGCACCACGTTCTCGACCGGCCGGTCCATGGGTCCGGTCGGCACATCGCCGATGCGGTCGACGACCTCCATGCCCTGCACCACGCGGCCGATGATCGTGTACCGGCCATCGAGGTTCGGCAGCGCGCCGAGGCAGATATAAAACTGTGAGCCGTTCGTGTTCGGACCCCGGTTGGCCATTGCCACCGTGCCTTTCAGGTGCTTCAGGCGCGACGAGATCTCATCCTCTATCTCGTAGCCCGGGTCGCCGGTCCCGTCGCCTTTGGGGCAGCCGCCCTGGATCACGAAGCCCTTGATCACCCGGTGCAAGATGAGGCCGTTGAAATAGCCCTTTTCCGCCAGCTCAATAATATTGTTCACGTTCTTCGGCGCGTCATTGGGGAAGAACTCGATCGCGATATCGCCATAATCCTTCACTGAAATGTGCATGACCGGCGCGGGCGTTTCTACCTGGGCGCTCTTCTCCTGCTGAACGCCGCACGCCAGGAAGAGCACCACCACCGTAAGCAAGATCCTCATTGATTCCTCCTTTGTCACCATAAGCGCTATTATACTGATCGGCGCTAAAAAGTCAAACCCCGCCCTGGGGTCAAATCTAAACACTTAACACTTTACACTGAAACATCGATCCGGGCGGCAAGATCGGTGTATTGTTGCCTCACTGTGCTGTCTCGATCCATCTTTTTGCGCAAACGCTTCCGTAACAACGAAACCGCCACATAGTCGATACCGCCCAAGACCTGCCCGATCTGAGCCTGAGTCATATCACAGTATTTGTACAACAGCTCGGCAACGATACCACGGACAGTACCATTGGAGCCGCGCCGCTCCAATGCTTCTTTGCCGATGCCGAATTCAAGCCTCAGGATACCGAGGACCGCCTCTGGCTCCAACGTGACACTGATCATCTCCCGGTACGCAGGCTGCTCGCGCGGAGAAACACGCCGCAGAAAACGCTTCGCCGAGGACGCAAAATCATTATCGCCCAATATTGTCCGGCTCCGGACATGTTTGAAAGGACTCTCAAGACCGTGCCTCAAACCGTCCGCGACAAACTTGCGATAGGCGCGGCGGCCACCAACCATTGCCAATACCGCACTGTGGTCCACAAAATCCAAAGCGCGCCGCGCGTCCACATACCCAGGCAAACTGCTCCAGGGATGATCCATTGCCTTTTGCCAGCGCTCCTGAAATGCGGCCGCCTGCATCTGCTTCACGCGCACCGGATTCAAATGCACATAGCGCGACACCTCCAGCAGATAATTGTCTACATCAATGAGATACGCATGATAACGCCCCTGATACAAATTACCGCCGCGCTCATGACGCCAGTTGAACCAACCCGTATACCGGATATTGAAATGACGCATAAACTCCGAACAGTTCGCCTTGCTCGTTCGGATCAACAGGTGAAAATGATTATCCATCATGATGTAGGCATACAACACAACCTGGTAGGTCTCCAGGGAATCCGCCAGCAGAGCGAGAAACTTCCTGCGGTCAGCGTTATCCATATATACGTTACGATGCTCAATACCCCGGCAGGTAATATGGTAATGGGCACCGGGGAATTGGATCCTCAATGCACGCGCCATGTCACAACGATAGCTGGCATCGTGCTGATGTCAAGAGATATGTTAAGTGTTTAGATCTGACCCCAACGAGAACATTGACAACGCCCGCCAAATCGATATAATTTTTTGAATGGTGAACCTGTTCAAAGGAGGATTTATAGTCACATGAAAGATATTACACGCGAAGATCTGAACAACCTGCTGGAAGGATCGATGGTCACCCTGAAAGAGGGCGACATCGTGAAGGCAACGATCATCAAGAAGACCCAGAACGGCATTCTCCTCAACCTTGGGTTGAAGGCCGAGGGTTTTCTTCCCCTCGAGGAATTCACCGATCTTGAAGATGTCGAAGAAGGCAAGATCGTCCATGTGTATCTTGAAGCATATGAGAACCGCGAAGGATTTCCCGTTATCAGCAAGAAGAAAGCGGATTTCCAGCTTGCCTGGGATCGGATAAAACACATCTACGAGAACGGCGAAACCGCTTCGTGCACGATCAAGAAACGGATCAAAGGCGGCTACTCGGTCGACCTGATGGGCGTCGAGGCATTCATGCCAAGCTCCCAGATCGAATATAAATCCCAGAGCGACAGCGAGACCCTGATCGGGCAGAAAGCCGACGTCAAGATCGTCAAAATAAACATGATGCGCAAGAATATCGTTGTCTCGAGGAAAATGGCGCTCGAGGAAGAACAGGCTAAAGCGCGCAAAAGAATATTCAGCAAGATGAAGGTCGGCGATATCATCGAAGGAACCGTGCGTAATCTCACCGACTTCGGTGCCTTCATCGATATCGGCGGTATCGACGCCTTGCTCCATATCACGGATATCTCCTGGTTCAAGATCACGCATCCGGCCGAGGTCGTAAAGCCGGGCGACAAGATCCAGGTCAAGGTCCTGATCATGGACCGTGACACGGGACGGATCGCGGTCGGCCTGAAGCAACTGAGCATGCACCCCTGGGAAGCGATCGAGAACAAGTATCCGGTCGGCACCAGGGTCAAGGGCCGGGTCACGAGCGTCGTCGACTACGGCGCCTTTGTCGAGCTCGAGAAGGGAATCGAGGGACTGATCCACATTTCCGAGATGTCCTGGACCAAGGATGTCAAGGATCCCTCATCGCTGCTCAAGGCCGGCGACATCACCGAGTCGGTCGTCCTCTCGATCGACCGTAACGAACAGCGGATCTCGCTGGGCATGAAGCAGACAAAACCCGACCCGTGGTCGACCGTGGACGAAAAGCTGACGGTCGGCGAAAAAGTCGTCGTCAAGGTCACGAACCTCAAGGACTTCGGCGCCTTCGTCCAGATCATCGATGGTGTCGAGGGCTTGATCCATGTCAATGACTTCTTCTGGGACAAGAAGGTGAAGAAGGCGTCGGATTACCTGCGCAAGGGCCAGAAGGTGGAAGCAGTGATCTGCTCGGTCGACCGGAAGAACCGCAGGATATCACTGAGCATAAAGCACTGCAAAGAGGATCCGTTCACGAAATTCGCCGAGACGCATTCCGAGGGCTCGAAGGTCACCGGCAAAATCAGCGATATCCTTCCGAAAGGCATAAGGCTGGTGCTCGAAGGCGGTGTTGAGGAATTCATTCCGGCCAATTATCTCGCCCGGCGCGGCAAGAAACCGAAAGACCTGTACACGCTCGGCGAGGATATCGAAGCAACGGTTCGCAAAGTGAACACCCGGCTGCGCCGGGTGATCCTCAGCGAGAAAGAGGTCCACAAAGCACCACCCAAGAAGAAGGAAGTGCCTAAGCCGACCCCGGACAAGTTCACGATCGGCGACATCCTTGATTCCCAGAAACAGGCGGAGCCAAGGGATTAGCATAACCCGACTTGCATAGACTAATAAACCTGGGCTGTAAACTCAACCAGTACGAGGGTTACTGCCTGCTCGAGGCATTTCGAGACCTGGACGATCTGGTCATCGTGAACACCTGTTGCGTTACGAACGAAGCCGATCTGAATTCTCGGAAGAAATTCCGCCAGGCACTCCGGCAGTTCCCCGATGCCACGGTTATTGCCACCGGGTGCGCTTGCCGTCTCGACCCTGAGCCATATGCGGCCGCCAGGTACGTCATCGATAACGTCGACCGCAACACCATGATCAAGGACGTGATGCCCAGACCGGACCGGGCGCGTTATTTCCTGAAGATCCAGGATGGCTGCGACCAGAAATGCACTTACTGCATCGTTGCCAAGGTCCGGACCCGCGTCGAGAGCAGGACCATCGAGGAAATCACCCGGGAAATGGAGTGGGCAGCCGCGCTCGGCCACAGGGAGATCGTCCTCGTGGGCGCCAATATCGGACTGTACGGCAGGGATACCGGTACCACGCTCAAAACGCTGCTGGCCGCCCTGGGCAACATCCGTGGCCGGCCGCGGATCCGGCTATCGTCGATCGAACCCCCTTTTATCACGCCGCAACTCGTCAAAGTAATGAAAGAGATCAAAGCCTGCCGCCACTTCCACATTCCGATCCAGAGTGGTGACAACACCGTACTGACGAGGATGAACCGTGCTTACGGCAGAGAACATCTGGAAAATATCATCGGTCTGATCAACGGCAACTTTGAGGAGGTGGCAATAGGCGCGGACCTGATCGTTGGCTTCCCCGCAGAGGGCGAAGAGGAATTCCTGAACACCTACAACTTCATTAATGAACAGCCATTCACGCACCTGCACGTTTTCCCCTATTCACCCCGTCCAGGAACCGGGGCTTACGATCTTGGCGACCCCGTGCCGAAGGCCGAGAAGAAGAACCGGCTCTGGGTACTGAAGAACCTGATCAAAGAGAAGAATCATGATTTCCGCCGGCGAATGCTCGGCAAGAATTTCCAGGTTGTGATCGAACACAAGGATGGAACATGCCTGGGCCTGACCGACAACTATATCAAGACCGATCTCGACGGGCCATGTGCTGCAAATAGCCTAATCGAGATCACGGTCGACCGCGTCACCCAAGAAATGACCCACGCCACGCCGTGCGTTGAAGAATAGTTATTTCGTCAAGACATTCATAACATATCGGCCGGTATCTGGGAATTATACAGCTATAGATCCAGGATTCAGATAAGAATATATTGACATATCCGGTGCAACATGTATAATGTAAATCGATAAGTGAAATCTCAATAAATGAGAATATGGAGAAAGGAAAACAATGAAGAAAATATCGGCAAAATATAAGAGCCTCTCGAGAGACGAACTCTATTTGATATCCCGCATTGAATACGAAAGAACGAGACTGATAACGACGGAATATGTCCGAAGGCTCTTTGGTAACGCGAAGAAAACCGCGAATATATTGAATAGACTTACCCAGAAGGGACGTTTCATCAAGATTGAAAGAGGCAAGTATATTCTCGTCCCCATCAAGGCACCCAATCAACTGTGGGTCCCTAATGAATTTATCCTGGCAAAACTATGGATGGGCGATATTCCCTATTATGTCGGATATTTTACAATGTATAATTATTGGGGGTTCACGGAACAGGTGCCGCAGACAGTGTTTGTCTTGAATACGATGAAGTCTCGCGCAAAGCTCATCGGTAATGTGCGATTCAAAGCGGTGAAGATAGATGAAAGAAAATATTATGGCATAAAAAAGATAAGAATAGAGGACGAAATCGTATGCATCAGCGACAGGGAGCGTACGCTGGTGGATTTTATATATTATCCGTTAGGATCGTTTCAAAATATCAATAATGTACTGCGTGCCAATATACAGCAAATCAATATGGATAAATTCGTAAGATATCTCATTTCTTTTCCTGTTGTTTCCGTTCGCAAACGCGCCGGATACATGTTGGAATTATTGAATTGCCGAGATACATACCTGAGGAGAATCCGGAGAACAATAGGCAGTGGAAAAACCTACAGTCTCTTAGACCCATCTAAAGCATCCCGCAAAGGTAAACTTAACAAAGATTGGAGAATCATCATAAATGAACCCCGTTAAATATTTATCAAAATGGGGTGAGTGGTTTACATATATTGAAGTCAATATATTATTGGGAGATTTAACGGGGTGAATAGAGAAAAGCTCAAGGACATAATCCCTGCACTGGCGCGAAAGTATAAATTCAGACCAGCGATCGTTGAGAAAGACTATTATCTCACAATTATTTTGAACAACATAGAGACTGGTCTTAGCGATAAACTCGTTCTCAAGGGTGGCACGCTGCTGAATAAAATCTATTTTAGTTATCGTCGCTTGAGCGAAGATCTTGATTTTGTTTATTCAGGTGGAAGAATTCTAACATCTCGTTCAGCGCGATCGAAAGCGATCACTCCCATCAGAGAAATGATGCCGAGATTTCTGGAATTACTTGATCTCAGAAGCAAAAACCCCATGGGCGAAGGTTTCAATAATTCTACGCAGTATTTTTTTGATATTTCCTATCCTTCTTTTTTACAGGAAAGGCGGAAAGTATAAGAATTGAAGTTGCACTACGACAATTCCCTCTGGAGAGTCCTGTTCGTAACATTATCAAGCATTTTTACAGAGACCCTTTTACTGACAAAGACCTGATGCCGAAGAACAAAATACTATCACTTTCATTAAATGAAGCTGTGGCAGAGAAGCTTAAGGCAGCGATCAGCAGGAGAGATGTGGCAATCCGCGATTATTACGATTTATGGCATATCGCAGAATCTGGATTTGATTTTCATAATAGACGATTTCTCACCATTTTGAAGAAGAAACTTGATGCTGAAGGATATTCCGGTGATTATAGATATCACTTCGGCTTGAGTGTAGAAAAGGTTGTTTTGCTGCAGCGGCAGGTGGAAACGGATCTAAACCCCGTTATTCGATTGAAGGAGATTTTTGATATTAAGAAGGTACTTGCGAAATTCGATAGAATTCTGTATGAATGATGGATAGATAGAAAAATCATTATGATAGAAGGATCAGGAATAAATACAAATTCATCGGGCAGATTCTACATCCGTACCTTCGGCTGCCAGATGAACAAGAACGATTCGCTCCTCATGCAGCAGCTCTTGGCAGACGCCGGATTTGAACCCACGGCCGATCCGGATTCAGCCGACATCCACATCGTCAACACTTGCACGGTCCGGCAGCACGCCGCGAACCGGGCCCTCTCCTACATCGCCGGATTGAAGCGCTGGCACGATCGGGGCGGCCGGGTCCTGTGCGTTACCGGCTGCCTGGCCCAGGCCGAAGCCGATGAAATATCGCGCCGCATGGCCCATGTCGACCTTATTCTGGGCACGGACGCTTATCAGAACATCGGCGATCACATCAAAGAGATCATAGCAAAGAAAGTACGGCTCGTCGACACCCGGGTCTCGAACGAAACATACTGTGGCATATACCATCCGGCTGCCGGCGTCGCCGATTTCGTGGCGATCATGCGCGGCTGCAGCAACTACTGCTCTTACTGCATTGTGCCTAATGTACGCGGCCCGGCGCGCTCCCGGCCGTACGAAGATATCCGCGGCGAGATCACCTACCTGATCGAGCGCGGCGTCAAAGACATTACGCTCCTGGGACAGAACGTCAATGAGTATCGCCACAATGATCTGGATTTTGCGGGTTTGCTCGAGCGCGTCGCGAAAATCCCCGGCACCTGCAGGATCCGATTCCTCACTTCCCATCCTAAAGACTTCAGCATAAAGACCGTGCAGGTCATTGAGGATTACTGTAACATATGCGAATGGTGCCACCTCCCTCTGCAATCGGGCAGCAACCGGATCCTCAGCCTGATGAACCGCAGATACACGAAGGAGCAGTATCTCGACCTGGTACGCAATATCCGCGACCGGATCCCGCAAGCCACGGTGACGACCGATGTCATCGCGGGGTTTCCCACGGAGACCGACGAGGAATTCCTCGAGACGATCGCCCTGCTGGAACAACTACGGTTCGATGACGCGTACATGTACCGCTACTCGCCGCGGCCCGGCACCAAAGCCAGTGAGCTGACGCCCCTTGCAGAAGAGATGATCAAAGAGCGTCTCTCAGCGCTGATCGCCGTGCAGACCGGCATCGTGAAGGAAAAGACCCACGAGATGCTCGGCAAGGAATACGAGGTGCTCTTTGAAAGTGCGGCAAAACAGAATGGCTCGCGCGGCAAGACGCGCGGCAACAAAGATGTCGTGGTGCGGGGTCATATCGAACCCGGCACGATCAAGAACGTCGTGATAAAAGAGATCAAGGGCCATACCCCGATCGCAGAGCCGGTCGACTGACCGCCGCCCCGCCACGCATTGCACACATTGACTTTTCTGCGACCTGACATATAATCAGTATCAGGAGGCCGAATGAAATGCGAGATCATTTACTGGGACAAACCCGGCAGAGAGAACACCGAGGCGACCATCGACGCGGTATTGAAGCGGGCAGAAGAAT
The DNA here is from genome assembly GCA_014859085.1 of Caldifarciminota bacterium. Lineage (GTDB taxonomy): Bacteria > Hydrothermota > Tepidihabitantia > SM23-42 > SM23-42 > SM23-42. The sequence goes on along the minus strand of JACUUY010000026.1, from coordinate 7,110 downwards.
TGAACACCAGACATTTCATTGTTGCTTCATGTACCGGCCGCACCGCAAAGCTGCTGCGCGAGCGCGCGCAGGACGCCGAGATCGTCTGCGTAACCCACCAGACCGGGTTCCGCGAACCCGGCAAATGCGAAATGGACGATGAGGTCAGAGCCGGCCTCGTGGCGAAAGGCGTTCACGTCTACACGGGCACGCATTTTCTCGGCGGCGTGGGACGCGCGGTCCGGATGAAATTCAACGGTCTGGAAGCGGATGAGCTCTGCGCGAACACACTGCGCATACTGGGCCAGGGCCTCAAGGTCTGCGTCGAGATCGCCGTGATGGCGCTCGATGCCGGATTGATACCGTATGACCGGGAAGTGATCGCCATCGGCGGCACCGGGAGCGGCGCCGATACGGCGATCGTCTGCCTGCCAAAGCACGGCAAGGATTTCTTTTCGTTTGAGGTCCGTGAGATTATCTGCAAGCCGCGCACGCGACAATGAGATCCATCGTCGCCGCGCTCAGAACCACGCCCGAAACCGTCCTCGACGACATTCATCGGGTGATGACGCTGGCCGGCGTGCAGCACTCCCTGAAGAAGAACGCACCGACGATCCTCAAGGTGAACATAACCTGGCACTTCTACTATCCAGCCTGTTCAACCACGCCCTGGCAGTTCGACGGCGTCATATCGGCGCTTGAAGCGTTCGGCTACCGCGGTCTGATACCGGCGCAGAACCGTACGGTCGTGGTCAATCCTAAACTCGGTGCGGCAAACAATCACCTGACGTCGGTAATAAGAAAACACGGCCTTAAATTCGTCTACCTCTACGAACCCGATGTCGAGTGGGTCTTTTACAAACCCAAAGCCAGGATGCTCGTCCTGGACAAAATATACAAAGACGGCATACAGATCCCGAAGATGTTCATCGGCAAGAACGCTTTTCATTTGCCAACGATGAAAACGCACGTCTTCACGACGATCACCGGCGCCATGAAGAACGCGTTCGGCGGTCTGCTCAATGACAACCGGCACTGGACTCACTCGATGATCCACGAAGCCCTCGTCGATCTGCTGCAGATCCAGAAAGAAATCCACCCCGGCATATTCTGCCTGACCGACGGCACGATCTGCGGTGACGGCGCCGGGCCGCGCCTCATGCAGCCTGAGGTCAAGAATTTCATCCTGGCAAGCGCAGATTCGGTCGCGATCGACGCGGTCGCGGCAAAGATGATGGGTTTTGACCCTATGCGCCTGAAGTTCCTCCGCCTGGCTCACGAGATGGACCTGGGCAAGGCCGACCCGCGTGAAATAAGGGTCGTGGGCACCGACATCCGGGCCGAGAACTTCCATTTTGAGATGAAGGACACTCTTGCTTCCCGGGGCCAGAAGGCAATATACTGGGGCCGGCTGAAACCGTTCGAGCACCTGCTCCTGCGCACGCCGCTCGTTCCGTGGTCCTTTGTCGCCTCGCGCTTCTACCACGATTTCTACTGGTATAACGTGCACGGCAGGAAGATAGCCCGCAAATTCCTGCAGACCGGCTGGGGCCGGCTCTTCGAATCCTACCGCTAAGCAGCCCTTTCACCGTCTGGCATCGAGCGCGAATTCTGCCCAGATCTTCGATTTGGCTGCAGAATTCAGTGTCCCCGGATGTGGCGGGGGAATCGAGTATCGAGCATCAAGCATCGCCACGCGGCGGTGTGCCTTGACACCGACCGGCATAATTACTATAATCCCGTGTGCTTTTTCTGCGCATAATCGACGTAAACCTCAACCGGCTGACCGAATCCCTCAAACTGATCGAAGACATCACACGATTCCATATCGGCGACCGCAACCTGCTGTCACGAACGAGAAAAATCAGAAAAGAATTGCTGCAGATCAAACGGTCAACACCCATTGCGGCGTTCATCAATGCCCGTCAGAGCCGAAGTGACCTTGGCCGTAAGGCCACGTTCGATTCACGGCGCATGAAGAGCAGTTCGGAATTGATCCTTTCCAATCTCACCCGCGCCAAGGAAGCATCGAGAACGCTCGAGGAGATCTTCAAGGCGACGGACATCGGGTTGAGCAACCGGCTCAAGGACATAAGATTCAAGATATATGATCTGGAAAAAGATATCATTGTTTGGCTCCAGAAAAAATTCGACCCCTATCTCTGCGCGATTATCGACGGGCAATACCTTATGTCACACAATGTCGAACGCATTACGAAAACCCTCGTGAACAACGGCGCCACGATGATCCAGCTCCGGGTAAAGGAAACGAGCGACCGGGATTTCCTGGGCTTTGCCACGCGGATACGGAAGGCGATCGCAATACCGGAAGTGAAATTCATCGTCAATGACCGTCCGGACATTGCGCTGGCATGCGATGCCGATGGCGTGCACCTGGGACAGTATGACATGGAAGTGTCCCGGGCGCGGCAGCTCATGGGCGAAATGGCGATAATCGGTATGTCCGCGCACAGCCCGCGAGAGGCAGCGAGGGGTGAAGCCGGCGGCGCCGATTACCTGGGTGTCGGCGCGGTCTTTCCAACGTCCACGAAGAACGACGCGCGTCCGTGCACCCTGGCCACGCTGCGGCAGATATGCCGCAGCGTCCGGATCCCGGTCATCGGTATCGGCGGTATCAGAGATACAAACTTCCGGTCGGTCCTGCGCGCCGGCGCGGCCGGCATAGCCGTTGCTTCGTTCCTCTTCGAAGGAAATCTGAAGCAGCGAATACGCTCATTGACACGCAGATAGCCAATGAATATACTCAAGCTTATGCTTTCAGGTATGACTGGCCTGTTTGAACACCAGGAGGTGTTATGAAAGTCAATATAACAGCCAGGAATTTTGAACTGTCCGAAGCAATCAAGGAATACGCAACGAAGAAACTGGATAAACTTAAGCACTACGAACACTACATCGTCGACGCCCACATGGTCATGGAAAAAGATAAAGGAACGAGCATCATCGAACTGGCTTTGGCCGTGAAGAACTCTTCGATCGCAAGCCGTGTCAATAATCCCGATATCTACCTCGGCATCAACGATGTCATACGGAAGGTCGAACGGCAACTGGAAAAGTACGAAGGCAAGTTCCGGGTTAGAAAGAGACTGGCGCAGAAAACGCGCAGAAAATGAAAACACTGAACCTACAGACCCTGTACGACGAGAAGAAGCAAGAACTGGCGCTGGAGATCATAACCGGTGAGGAGCACCTCGCGAGCAGGAAGATCACGACTTACGATATTTTCCGGCCCGGGCTGGCGCTTGCCGGCTACACCGGCTATTTCCTCAGCGACCGCATCATGATCATCGGAAAGACCGAGACGTTCTATCTCCGGACCCTGGACCGCGAGGTCAAGGACCAGCGGATTGCCACGGTGATGAAGCTGGGGACGCCGGCCGTCATCGTCACCAAGAAGCTGGGCATCAATAAGAAATTCATCGAAGAGGCGAACCGCAGGAAGATACCGATCCTGCGCACGTCGCAATCGACAACACCATTCATTCACCGCCTGACTGCATATCTGGACTTCAAACTTGCACCAACCGAGCACTTGCAGGGCACCCTCGTCGACATATACGGTGTGGGTGTTTTGTTCATGGGCAAGCCCGGCACGGGCAAGAGCGAATGCGCGCTCGACCTTATCGAGCGGGGCCACCGCTTCGTCGCTGACGATCTCATCACGATCATGCGACGAGGCGATATCCTGGTCGGGGCCGGTGCCGAGAAGAGCGACCGTTTGAAACACCATATTGAAATACGGGGCGTCGGCATCGTTGACATATTCAGAATATTCGGCGTCAAGTCGGTACGGCTCAAGAAACGTATCGAATTGATCATCGAACTGGTGTTGTGGGACGGTGTAAAAGGGGAGTTGGAACGCATCGGGCTGGAGAAGAAGAAGAAAGAGATCCTCGGCATTGGAATTCCTCATATCGTCATACCGCTGAGCCCGGGCAAGAATATCTCGGTGATCGCCGAGGTGATCGCGATGAATTATCTGCTCGATCTGCGCGGTGTCAGGCCGGCCGAGGAATACAACAAGGAACTCAGAAAAATTCTGTCCGAACGCGAGATGCCCAGCGTCCACTTCGACGAAGACATCGAGTAGTTGCTTATGGTCAGGGGGATCATCGTAGGCCACGGCACATTCGCCCAGAGCATGCTCAAAACCGTTGAAGAGATAATAGGCAAGCAACCGCTGATCGAAGTGGTCTCGAATGCCGGGCTGTCAGGCGAGCGGATCAGAGAGCAGATCGAGAAGGCGGTCAGCGCCGATAACACGCACGAGACGATCGTATTCGTGGATCTGCCGGGCGGCAGCTGTACAATCAGCTGCTATGGTCTGATCGAGAACGTGAGGGATCTGAACGTCATATGTGGGGTGAATCTCCCCATACTTCTTGAATTCTTTATGCTGAGAGAAAAGTATGCAGCTCATGAGTTAGTGCCGATACTCGTCAAGAAAGGCAAGGAGAGCATTTTCAAACTGGAGAAGAAATGAATGGAGAGATAGAGCTGTTAGGCGATGTTTTTGAACGCTCGGTCAGGAACTGGCCGGACAAGCTTGCCCTGAAAAAGGGAGACACGACATATACCTACCGGCAGTTGAAGGATGAAGTGGTCAAACTGAAGAACCACTTGCTGGAACTCGGCCTGCGGAAGGGCGACAAGTTTGCGGTCATGGGCGAGAACTCGCCGGAATGGGCGATCGGCTACCTGGCAATCGTACGCGCCGGCCTGGTCAGCGTGCCGGTTGACCGCTTGTCCCAGGATGCGGAGATCATCCACATCCTCACGCGGAGCGAGTCAAAAGGAATAATAATCTCAGAGACATACCTGGAGAAATTGAACGAACTCAAAGGTGAGATCCGGAACATCAAGCATATCATTCCAATGGGTAAGATCAAGCGACTGCCGCAGAAGAAGGACATTACGGTCACGGGCATCGACCCCAAGGGCATGGCGGTTCTGATCTTCACATCGGGCACGACCGGCACCTCCAAAGCGGTCATGCTCAGCCATTATAACATAATATGCAACATAAAGTCGGTCGAGCGTTTCATCGAGATCACGGAGAAAGACACCCTCTGCTCGATAATTCCCATGCACCACACTTTCGAAGGAACCGCGGGATTCCTGTTCCCGCTCTTCCGCGGCGCTGCGATATATTACCCGCCCAGTATCAAACCGACCGATATCCTGGCAACGATGAAGGAATCAAAGGTGACGTGTCTTATCGCGGTGCCGCTGCTCTTCGAGAAATTCGTCGGCGCGGTTTACCGCAAGGTGGCGAGCGGGCCTCTCCCGACAAAGATCATGTTCAATGCAATAAGCGGCATCGGCGCGGTCGTGCCATTCCTGCGCAAACCGCTCTTTGCCCGGGTACGCAAGGAAATGGGATTGGGACATTTGAGAATAGCCTGCGCCGGCGGCGCGGCATTGACCGACAAGGTGGCAAAGGCACTGCAGCTGCTTGCGGTACCGATCCTCCAGGGTTACGGTCTAACCGAATCTGCGCCCGTCCTTTCGGTCAGCCCGCTGGAGAAACCAAACGTGAAATCGGTGGGTGTTGCGATCCCGGATGTTGAGATAAGGATCGACGACCCGGACGAGAACGGCATCGGCGAGATCATCGCGCGCGGGCCGAATATCATGCTCGGCTACTACAAAGACAAGGAAGCGACCGATGAAGTCCTCAGAGACGGCTGGCTGTATACCGGCGACCTCGGATACATGGACAAAGATGGATATGTCTATATCACCGGCCGGAAGAAGAGCCTTATCGTGACGCAGACCGGCAAGAACATCCAGCCTGAGGAGCTCGAAGCAAAACTGATAAAGAGCGAATGGGTCAAGGAAGTGCTGGTCATCCCGAGGATCGACCAGAAGACTAGGAAAGAACAGATCTGCGCCCTGATCTTCCCGGACTATGAACGGCTGGAAATGCATCGCCAGGAAAAAGGCGTGGAGATGAGCGAGACCGACGTTCAGAACCTTTACAAAGGAATAGTGCGTGAAGTCAATGAAGCCCTTCCGGCTTACAAGAAGATCACCGAGTTCGAGATCCGCGATGAGGAGTTTCCCAAGACCAGCACCCAGAAGATCAAACGGCACCTGTTCGCCGACCGCGGGGTGCGGGTCTAAGGCGTAACAAACTGAGACTGCTTCGCTTCCGCTCGCAGTGACAATTCTCGGTCACTGCGCCTGTGCGTCTCACCACCCCTGTCATTGTGAGGAATCCCGCCTAAGGCGGATGACGAAGCAATCTCCGCCGACGCCGCATACCCTTACCGTTCGAGCGTAGTCGAGAACCTGCCCATCATCCAGCCTCCGTCATTGCGCTTGTCCGCCTCAGGCGGAAGGAACATCCCCACACCTCCCCACCCGTCATTCTCCGGTTCACTTGCCCGCCTCAGGCGGAACCGGGGAATCCAGATAAGGTGTTATCACCGTAATCACTCTGTTATCGTCGTAATCAACCTGCACAGCAGGGTCATTGCGAGTCCCGCGCAGCGGGGCGAAGCAATCTCCTCCTATCTGGCTAGGTTTTGGTCATTCGTGCTTTAGAATTTGAATTTGTTTTGAATTTCGACATACGTATTTCGAATTCAATCAGAGACGCTGTCCATCTACCGGTCTGTTGTCGGCGAATCCGCCGCCAGGCGGATGATGCTGCGAGTCTCGACGCAGTCGAGACGATAAAGCGAATCTCGAGCAAGGTCGAGAGATGATACTGCGAGCTCGTCAGAGCGATCCTGCGTTTTGTCAGTCAGTAACCAAGAATACCTGGTCGTGTTCGTGCACGTGCGAATCGACCTTTATGCCTATCGCATCGCCCTTCTTTGCCTTCTCTATCGGCGCGTGCTCGATCTGCATTGACGTCACGTTCTGCGTGAAGTCGCTCGTGTGCCCCTTGATATGTATCGTGTCGCCGACATTCAGTTCGCCTTCAGTTATCTCTATGATCCCAACGTTGATCTTATTGAAGTAGTGGACGATCTTGCCAATGAGTTTCTCCATTCTTCCTCCTTCTCACCCATTTTAACTAATCACAATTATATGTCAATAATTAACAGGGTCTTCTCCAAAGTGAGTGGGTAGATTTGAGTCATTTTAGATCGCCGGCAG
>JACUUY010000164.1 GCA_014859085.1 Caldifarciminota bacterium | reverse complement strand
TTCTGAATTGTGTATGCGAAGGGTACGACGACGCCGATAATGTCAAGGTTTCCAACAAAATACGTCATGAAGTAATAAATCTCAGTTCAGGGCTAATATTAGTCATTTGCCCAGAGGGAGTTATGCACCTGATGGGCGTTCGATAATGGTAATGCTGTGTTATATTCGGGGATGACTGACCAAAGAGGTCATGTTGGATGGCACGATGATTGGCATGAATGAACTCGTTGTTCCGATTGATGGCTTGAGCGCCGGAATCTATTCTATGACGGTGAAGACAGCATGTTATAAAGAGACAAGGCGCATCATAGTGTTACAGCAATTCATGAAAAGGGGTCGTCGAAGTTCACGATCGGCAGTGCACGGGGAATCGAGCAGATGTTACGCTTGCCGGAAAGTAAAAGAACTTTGTCTAAAGGCAAAACACAGAGGTGCGGAATATTGATACTAAGTGAGGTGTTGTTATTAGCGAATAGGAAAAATGAATGGAGAGGCATGATACTATACGGGCATAGATTGGCTAACAAAGCATTCTACAAACTGGTGAATCCAAGCGGGGAGGTCAGAGCTGGCTTAATGGCCTTGTGGGATACTATCATAAACCCTCAAGGCTGAATGAACCTTTGTTCGAATCACAGTAGCAAGTGTATATTGAAGGAGGCAAAAATGAGTCGTTCAAGAATAAGTTGCATTAATATGATTATTCTGTCATTAGTGATACTTGGTGGAACAGCATCCGCGCAGGAGGAGTGGGTTTTCTATGGAGATACGATTGTCTACGAATATCCACCCGAGGGCAGGGGTCCGGCTCCTGAAACGTTGGTAGTTTTGTATACGCAAAGCAATCAAACAACGCCGTGGCAACCTGTTCCAGACTGGTGGGAGAGCATATGGGACATTGACCTGGTAACGCCTTTCAGTATTACCAAGTATTTCAAGGAAGTTTCATATGGCGCATCACTTATTGATGCTTACCCCCGTGCCCATTGGACAGGCGAATGGCACTACTGCTTCTTGGTTGACGCGGCTGTTCCAACTCACCAGCACGTCGGGTGGCCCACATACTGCGACAGCGCAATAAAAGCTGCGGACCCGCATGTCGATTTCGCACAATATGCTGTGGAGGGTCAGGACGTCTATGTTGTAGTTATTGTCTGTGCTCCCGGGGGGGCAAGTGGGATATTTTTCGGAGGTTACCGACGGCCAACTAATGATACCTTCCCTAATGGAGATACAGTTTATGTTAGAATTCATTATGGCTATCGCTGCGACACCTGGTATCAAAATGCGCACATACGTGTGAATATTCATGAGTACGGTCATAATTGGCTACCCGATATTTACCGCAATTACTACGAGATGGGCTCATTTTGTGGGCACTACGGGCATGGCTTCTGTCAGTATCATGCGTGGGTGGATTGTATTCCTTCACCAATAAATCCTCAATGGCGATATGAGATCAAAGACAAAAATACACTGCAACCTTGGTTAGTTCCAACTGAAATAACTGAGACACAACTGAATTATCCGATTATTGCGATGCAGGAAACCTACAATGGTGAGGCGATACGAATTAAAGTTGCTGCATCCGAGCAGATGTTGAATGAGCAATCATTCATACTCACGAACCACCAAAGTCTTGTGTCTTATGAAGAGAATTTTCCTGATTCTGGTCTTCTGATATGGCATGTCAGATATACGTCAGCCTTAGGTTCTTGGTCATATAATCGCCGTGACCGGAAGATCGATGTGGAATGCGCTCATGAACTTTGGCAGTGGGATTCAACCGAAGTCGGAGGTACATGGTCCTGGTGGCCGACAACGCCGGATCCGATTTATGGCACCGACAGTCTCGATATGTTCAATAGAAGTTTCCCACCCCATGGTCAAGGAGTCTATCCGCCCATTACCAGTCCTGAATGGAAAGGCTTTGGCAGTGCAACCTGCATGTGGGATCCTAAAACGTATGACCGATTTGATGCGTTCACGAACCCTTCGAGTAATCTCTATGATAAGTGGCATGGGCCATTGTATCCCGAGCATATCCACCCTCACTTTGCATTGAGAGATTTTCACCCTGACCCGCTTGACGAAACAATTGTGCGCGCCGATATTCTATTAAACTACGTGCAGAGCGACGTAGCAACCGCAACTTCCTACAACAATTCGAGAAAGATCGTGTCAGATGTTGATGGGAATATCTACGTGGTCTACGAGGCAGGCGGTTACGTTTACTTCACCTCGGCGCACGTAAGCACGATGCGCTGGGAACCGGCCTATCCCGTGGGTAAAGGTAAGGCGCCGACAATCGCTCTAGATGTAAATAACGTTCCGAATATTGTTTGGGTTAGAGCAGATACCTTATTCTGGGCAAAGCGACAGAATTATTATACGTGGCCACGAGAGGTTCTTTATCATTCGCCAGGAAGCAGTTTCGATTGTGAAACTCCGTCTTTCGACTTTGATAATTCTGGTTACGGTCATATTGTTTTGGAGAAATGGATGTACGATGAAGATCGGAGCGGACTGTACTATGGTAGACTCAACCCGGCTCAGCCTGGGTCAATATCATGGGAACTGGTTGATTCTTGTAGCGGCGGTGCAAGGTGTCAATTCCCATCAATTGCGGTCGATAACGATAATGACCCTCACGTAGTTTGGCAGAAGCAGGAGGAGATCTACTATTGCGAGAGGCATGTTGAACAACAGGAGCCACCATGGGGCAAGATCGAGAACATCTCCAATTCAGCTGACCATGCATCCCGCACACCGTCTGTAGAGATCGCTGCTAATTGGGTTCATGTTGTTTGGGTGGAGCAGCCCTGGTTTTACAACTATTCCAATGTTTGCCACAGGCGATGTGATCTAAGTACTGGTCGATGGTACAAAATGGATTGGGTAAGCAACTCTCAATCATATTCGGAATCGCCACAGACTATTTGCGGTGATCAAGTTGTTTGGAGCGAAGAACATGTTGCCGGTAACTACGAGATATATCACAGCACCTGGGATTATTCATTGAGCAACTGGGGCGAACCTGAAAATATTTCAAACACCGCCAGGAATTCAACCGCACCTCAAATAGCAGAAGTTGAGGATGAGGCCAGCCCAGTAGAAGAAAGATATTTGGTCACCGTCTGGTGCGAAGACGACGGGGTACTTTATGAGGTACGCAATTACACGAAGCCCTTACTTGAACGCAAGGTGAAGTACTATATCGACTTTGGAAGAGAAGTACAATCGCCATATACGCAGCAAAGAGATGGCTATATCTCATATGGCATAGAGGATTACAAGAATGTGGACTACGGTCAATACAATATTGAATATCATCTCACGGGATTCAATAGTGAGAAGAGGTACCCAATCAAATGCATGTTCTATCACGAAAGCAACATCAATCTGACGCTGCAGATCCGAATTGATGATGTCTTGTTCAGTGCCGTTCCGATACCACCGAATCAGCTAGTAACCCGTGAGGGGATCATTCCTGAAATCTTGATTCTGGATGGCGAGATAACTGTCAACAACGTAGTTATGCAGGGTGGACCCGGCGTCCTGAGCAGTGCTGTGATATACGAAATGCGTAGGCCGCAGACTGGAGGTCCTCAGACCTTGCTGGATATTGAAAAACCATCAAGCATGATTATAATTCGTCCGAGTATCACGAGTGGAGATGCACAAATTACTTATCAGCTTGGTCGTCCTGACTGGATTACGATTTCGGTCTTTGATGTTACTGGCAGAAGGCTCAAAACGCTGGCCAGAGGATATCAACCAGCCGGTTCTTACCAACTATGTTGGGACAGCACTGATGAAGGAGGACGAAGGACCGGAAACGGCATATATTTCATACACCTCGAAGCCGGAAAGGAGATCATCGCTCGAAAGGTAGTCATAGCTAAATGACAAAATCAACGGGCGTCTCTCCTGTCTTGCTGGGAGACGCCCGAAGGAGGTTTTTTATATGGTTAGGAGAGGTAGTGTAGAAT
>JACUUY010000163.1 GCA_014859085.1 Caldifarciminota bacterium | reverse complement strand
CACCGGCACTCATGGTACGGATCGGTGAAATACCCGCACGGACATGGATTCATGGCCGCGGCGAGCATGAAACGCGCCGGATAGGTCAGGGTTACCTTGGCCCGTCCGATCGTGACCTGACCGTCTTCGATCGGTTGGCGCAAAACCTCGAGCACGTTCTTGTGGAACTCGGGCAACTCGTCGAGGAAGAGGACGCCGTTGTGCGCCAAAGAAACCTCACCCGGCCTGGGCACGTGGCCGCCACCGATAATACCGGCATCCGAGATTGTGTGATGGGGCGAGCGGAACGGCCGGGTGCCGAGCAGCGGATCGCGGGCCGGCAAAACGCCGGCCACTGAATGGATCTTCGTCGTCTCCAGCGCCTCTTCGAGCGTCATCCGCGGCAAGATCGTCACCATGCGGCGCGCGAGCATGGTCTTACCCGTGCCCGGCGGCCCGATCATCAGGATATTATGACCGCCGGCCGCCGCGATCTCGAGCGCGCGCTTGGCGTGGTGCTGTCCCTTGACCTCGGCAAAATCGACCGCGTACTGGGATGCGGCATCGAATATCTCTTCCCGGTCCACAGTCGTTGGCTGCACTTCCATCTCGCCGCTTAGGAATGCTACGACCTCGATCAGGTTATCAAACCCGTAAACGCTTACGCCCTCGACGATCGCCGCCTCCCGGGCATTGGCCCGGGGCAGGATCAAACCATCGAGCCGGTTCTGCTTGGTGGCCAGAGACAGCGAGATCGCACCCTTGACCGGCCGCAGCGACCCGTCGAGCGACAACTCGCCCAGTATGGTGTAGCGTTTCAGATGCTCGCTGCGCACGCTCTGGCACGCGGCGAGGATGCCGACCGCGATCGGCAGGTCAAAACTCGATCCTTCTTTTTTTATGTCGGCCGGCGCGAGATTGACGGTAATTTTTCGCGAGGGAAAACGGAAACCCGCGTTCTTGATCGCGGCAAAGACCCGGTCCTTCGACTCCTTGACCGCGTTATCTGGAAGACCGACCGTGGTAAAACCCGGCAGCCCGGTCGATATGTCGACCTCAACGTCCACGAGGTATCCTTCAATGCCATACGTCGCGCACGACAATACTTTTGATAACATGCGCTGAGTATAACGACACGCGATGGCATGTCAACGGCTCTGACTCGTGAAATCAAAAGTCAACACGATTCGGCGGAAAACCGGCAAGCGTAATTTTTGTTACGATATTTCAGCAATAACTGCAACAAAACGCAACAAAACCAACCAGGTTGGTTTCAGTGCAAGACGAGCTCCATGTATTTTGCACCGCGGAGCGGATTATAGCAGTAAGGTTCGATCTCGCTGAAGCCCAGGGATTTATAGAGCGTGATCGCTTCGGTCATCGTGTCGATTGTGTCCAACCGCATGCGTTTGTAACCGGCCGAACGCGCAAACTCGATGATCCTTACCGCCATCTGGCGGCCAATGCCTTGGCCGCGATACTCAGGCCGCACATACATCCGCTTCATCTCGCAGATCTCGTCATCGATCGGCCGCAACGCCGCGCAGCCCGCGACCTCGCCATCCCAGTATGCCAGCAGAAGAACGCCGCGGGGTGCCTTGTATTCACCCGGCAGCGACGCACGTTCATCGGCGTAGTTTTGAAAATCAAGATCAAAGCCCAGGGAATCGGCATACTCCTTGAACAATTCCCGTATTTCTCGAAGCTGGGCGTCAGATGCTGCTTCAACGAAATGTATCATTATAATTCTATCCCTCAGGTTCGGTTATTGAGAGCACCGGTCATCTGCTCCCTCCCTGACCCAAGAGTATATATCCTTCGGCGTTCAGGAGTCAAGACTATCTTCTGCGGTTGCCAAGTGTTTTTCACGGATCGACATGTCAACGTTCCCGACCCCTGGAATCAAAAGTCAACACAATCTGTCAGAAAAGCGGCAAGCGCAATTTTCGTTATGGTATATCGGCAGAAACTGCAGCAACACGCAACAAAAGGCAGCAGGTTGGGGTTGACGTGAGGAGTCAGCCGGCTATAATACCCAAAGGAGTTGCGATGAAAAGAATATTCGGTTATTTGATCGTGGCGGCGGTCCTGGCGGTCACGGTCTTTTTGATACTGCAGATCAGAAAACCAGCTAACGCGCAGCATGTGCCTGCCCCGGTCGGATCGACCGGAGAAGGCCGCGAGGAATGGGCCGGCATCTTCATCCAGGGCGAACGGATCGGTTACTCTTTCACCAAGATAGCGCGCAGCGACACCGGCCTGACGGTCGAGAATATCACCCGCATGACGATCGTCATGATGAACCAAACCCGCACCCTGACCACCCACATCTTCGCGCGCACCGACCATGACTACACGCTCCGGGATTATTCGCTGGAGATCCGCAACGGCGGCCAGCAGCGCGTCGAGGGCGAAGTCACCGGCAACAAGCTGAAATTCACCTCCCACGTGCAGAACAAGCAGTACACGCACACGATCGACCTCGAAGAGAAACCATATTTCCCGGACGCGCTCGAGGAGGTCATAAAAAGGAAGAATCTGAAGGCGGGCGACGAGATCGCCATACCCTACTTTGACCCGACCACGCAGTCCGCGGCCACGGCCCGCTTGAGAATGATGGGCACCGAGCCGGTCACCGTGCTCGGCGAAACGAAGACCGGGACCCGCGTCGAATTGAATTTCATGGGCATCAACTCCATACTCTGGCTCGACGAAGACTATCATTTGATCAAGGAATCGTCGCCGGCCATGGGGCTCGAGATAATACCCCTGTCAAAAGAACAGGCCCTGGCCGAGATCACGCCGGACAAAGCATTTGACCTGATCACTTTCTTCTCGGTGCCACTTGACCCGCCGACCCCGGACCCAACAACCCTTTCCTATCTGAAGCTGAGGATGCAGGGCATCACCGCTGAAGACCTCGACCTCCAGGATGATTATCAGGAACTCGTCAGTGAAAAGCCGCTCATCGTCGCATCAACCCTTGCCGACCTGTCGGCTCTGCCCGGCCTCACCCTGCCCATCAACGAGCATCATGAATTCCTCGAGCCGTCGGCTTACATCCAGTGCGCCGACCCCCAGATAATCAACAAAGCAAAAGAGATGATCGGCAATGAACGGGACGCAGCGCGGGCCGCAGCAAAACTGACGAGCGGTGTCTATCATTTTCTCGAGAAAAACCCCACGGCGTCATTGCCCTCGGCGCTCGATGTCCTGCACACGAGAAAGGGCGATTGTAACGAACACGCGATCCTATTCACGGCGCTCGCGCGCGCGGCCGGTATCCCGGCAAAGATCTACGTGGGACTGGTGAACCTCAACGGATATGCTTATTATTATCATGCCTGGTGCGCGGTCTGGCTCGGCAAGTGGGTGCCGGTTGACCCGACATTCAACCAGTTCCCGGCCGATGTCGGCCACCTCAAACTGAAGGAAGGCGAGATCGCGGAACAGGCCGCGGTGCTCAAGGTCGTGGGCAAGCTGGAGATACAGCCCCTCGAATACGCCGAGTGACCGCCGCCCGAACATGAGCCGACTGGTCATCAGGGGTTTGCAGAAGAATTTCAACGGGGTATGGGCGCTGCGTGGTTTGGATCTACAGCTGCACCCGGGCGAGATATTCGCGCTTCTCGGCCCGAACGGCGCGGGTAAAACGACGACGCTCAAGCTCGTTGCCGGGCTGCTCCGGCCCACCGCCGGCGAAATATTCATCGAAGGCATCGATCTCAGCAAGGATCCGATCAAGGCAAAATCACTCATTGGCTACGTACCGGACGAGCCGTTCATTTATAACAAACTGACCGGCCGCGAATTCATCAATTTCGTCGCCGGTATATATAATGTTGCCGAAGACGATTACCGGAAACGTCTTGCCGAACTGATAGAAAGGTTCGATATCGGCGACTGGATCGACGATCTGTCAGAGAGTTACTCGCACGGCATGAAGCAGCGCGTGATCATGTGCCAGTTACTGCTCCACGATCCGGATCTGATCCTGATCGACGAACCGCTGGTCGGCCTGGATCCCAGAACCAGCAAGACCGTGCGCGAGCTGTTCATTGACCT
>JACUUY010000162.1 GCA_014859085.1 Caldifarciminota bacterium | reverse complement strand
TGAATTTCGGATTTAGCTATTGTTTCGAATTTCGATATTCGGATTTCGGATTTAGTGTAATGAATCCTGTATCCTGTATCGTGCATCCTGTATGTTTTTGTGCACGAGTACGAGTTAGGATTTCGGATTTAGTGTTGTGAATCCAGTATCAAGTTGTATGGTAGTGTGCCATCGTCCGTGCCGTGTTGCAGTGGATCTCCACCGTGTCTTCGACGTTCTCGGCATAACCGCCGGCAAGCACGGTCGCAACCGGCACCCGGCTCGTGACCGCGCGTCCGATGACGAGCCCATCCCTCTGCCTGAGGCCTTCGACGGTCAGCCGGAGATTGCCGAGCTGATCAAGGACATAGGGGTCCGCGCCGGCAACGTAGATCGCGCAATCCGGACCAAAACCGCCGAAGATACGCTCGAGCGCGCTCTCCAGCCGGGGAAGATACTCATCGTCACCGGCATCATTGGGCAGTCCGATATCGAGATCAGACGTCTGCTTTACCGGATAGAGACTTTCCTGATGTATTGAAAACGTGAATACGCGTTTCTCCTGTTCAAAGAATTTGGCCGTGCCGTTGCCCTGATGCAGGTCGCAATCGATGATCGCCACGCGCTGCATTCCCTGCTCCAGCATCATGACCGCGCTGAACACCACGTCGTTGAGATAACAGAAACCTTCGGCATGGTCGGCGAACGCGTGATGAAAACCGCCGCCGATATGGTAGCACATACCGTGCTTGAGGGCGAGCTGCGCCGCCAAGTATGAACCGCCGCAGCACAGGATCTGCATGTCAATGATCCCCTGTTTGACCGGCAACTCGGACGGGTAGGTGCGCCGCGTGATGCGGCAGTTGAGAAGGTCATCCAGGTATTCAGGCGTCACGATCTTGCGCAGCTGTTCGTCGGTCGGCCGCCGGGGCAAGTGAACGTTATCATCATCTGCCAGGCCTTCGGCCCGGAGCCGCGCCAGGATCATAACATATTTCTCCATCGGGAAAACGTGGGATCCGATCTCGGCGCGGTACTGCGGAGAATAGACGAAATTCATTGCGCGCGCGTCATATCCCTTCCATGGACCCTCCCCGTTCGGTCCAGCGCAAGGGGGTCACGGAAGATTGACGATCCTCGTAAGCACATAAATGAATGCCGCCACGACGAGTCCAAGAAGAACATAAAGAAAGAAGATGCTGCCCTTGCTGCGGCGCGGCGATCGCCGCGCGCGG
The DNA here is from genome assembly GCA_014859085.1 of Caldifarciminota bacterium. Taxonomy (GTDB): domain Bacteria; phylum Hydrothermota; class Tepidihabitantia; order SM23-42; family SM23-42; genus SM23-42. The sequence goes on along the minus strand of JACUUY010000162.1, from coordinate 2,835 downwards.
TTCTTTCTGATGATCGTCGTCGCGCGTTTTTTCGATTCGACCCTGCTCACCAGCCGGCTCAGCATCTTCCTGCTGCGGGCAAGGTTCTTCGAGCCGGCGAATTTCTCGAGGTCGTGCATCAGTTGTTCAATGTTGGCGTAACGGCGGTTGAGATTCTTCCTCAATGCCCTGTTTATGATACGCGTAAGCCTGAGACTGTGATGCGGCGCAAGCCAGAGCGATGACCGGTACTTGCCGCGCGCGATCTTTGCCGTGATCTCTTCGGCACACTCGCCCCAGAACGGTTTCTTGCCGGTGACCATCTCGTAGAGCACGATCCCGGTCGAATACACGTCTGATTGCGACGTCAGTTTCTTGCCCATCGCCTGTTCCGGCGACATGTAGCACGGCGTACCGATCAGGGTGCCGACATGGGTCTGGTCCCGGGCGGTCTTATCCTTGGCAACGCCGAAGTCAGTGACCTTGAGCTGGCCGTCCTTCGAGATCAGCACGTTCGTCGGTTTTATGTCACGGTGTATCACGTTGTGCTTGTGGGCGTGGTCCAACGCGAGACATATCTCGGAAGCGATCGTCGCCGCGGCCGCCGGATGGAGCGGTGCTTCGCTCTCAATGATATCGGCAAGACTCACACCATCGACATACTGCATGACCAAGTAACTCGCCTGGCCAATGCTGAAATAGTCATAAATGGAAACGATATTCGGGTGTTCGAGCGCCGCCGTGATCAATGCTTCGTGTTTGAACCGCTTGCGGAACTCGGCGGCCAAGGACTTGCCCATTTCCTTGACCACGACCACCCGGTCGAGCGGCACCTGGATCGCCGTGAACACACGCGCCATGCCGCCCTTGCCGATGATGTCGAGGATCCGGTAGTTGCCGACGTATCTGATGTCTTTATTCATACCAAGCGCAGACCCGGTTGCGTCCGGATTTCTTTGCCTTGTAGAGCGCCTGGTCGGCTCGCTCCAGTACTTCTGCGAACGTGCGGCCGTCGTCCGGGAAGACAGCCGCGCCGATGCTCACGGTGACCGGGATGGAGAGCATGGTCTTCGTCTGATCCTCGATTATGGCCCGAATCTCCTCGGCTACCTTCTGCGCATCAGCACGCGCGGTATTCGGCAGGACAACAACGATCTCCTCGCCGCCGTAACGGGCGACGAGGTCGGTCTTGCGGCACGCTTTCTGGACCAACCAGGCAACCGCTCTCAATACATCGTCGCCCTTCCGGTGCCCGTGCTCGTCATTGATCTTCTTGAAATGGTCGAGGTCAATGAACAGGATCGAGAGAGGGCGTTTGGCGACTTCCATTTTCTGCAGTTCCCCGGGCGCAGCCTGGTCAAAGTACTGCCGGTTATGAAGGCCGGTGAGTTTATCGGCATGCGCCAGGCTTGCCAGCCGCTTTCGGCTCTTGCGGACGTACTTCTCGACCGCTTCGAATTCGCGGCGGATCGATTCGTCCCCTATTTTCTTTCCCAGCGCGGAGAATTTGTCCGAAATGATCGCTGTCTCCCGGCCGCGGCGCGCAATTTCGGTCTCCTCTATATTGAAGAGAGTGCTCGTGCCGTCGTCGAAGAGAACCGAATGCTCGCCGATCAATATCTCGTCACCCGGTTTCAGAATGTACTGCGCGATCGCGCGGCCGTTGACACAAGTGCCGTTCGTGCTGGTGAGGTCCTCGATGACATACTCACCGTTTTGGAAGCGGACTGCCGCGTGATGCCTGGAAACATCATTCCCGCTCAACGTCAGGTCGGTATCCTCAGCCCGGCCGATGACGCAGCGATCCCTGCCGAGCGGCAGCTGCTTAGCAACCTTGCCGCCATCAAGAAGCAGCAACCAGTAGACTTTCATAATGGATCTTCCGCGCGATGCTACGCGTCCGCGCCGGCATACAAATAGATATCGCCGAACAGTACTTCCTGCTCGGCGCGGGCATAGCCGATCTTGACTATCTCCAGCATGCCGAAGAAGTAGGCGACCGCGACCGCGACATCATTCTTTGTTTTGAGGAATTCCAGGAAGTTGATCCGGCCCGAGGCCTTCAGGATGGTCTTTATCTCTTCGACGATCTCTTCGATCGGCACCTCCTGGCGCTGAAGCACGATGCTTTTGTCTTCAGCCGGCCTGAGACCGCGCAGGGCAAGGATCAAACTCATCACATCGCCCTCTTCGAGCGGCGGTTCTTCCTTGCCGATCCTTGGGAACTGCTTACTGGTCTCGGCCTCCATTAAGCCGAACGCCTGCGCGATGTTCTTGTACTTCTTGTATTCCTCGACGACCTTAATGAGGCTGATCGGCTGCCCGGCTTCTTCGTCCTCGGGTGTGCGCGGCAGGAGCGATCGCACCTTTAAGCGGATCAAGATCGCCGCCATCAGGAGAAAATCCGCCACTTCCTCGAAGTCATCGCGCTCGAGCTTATTGATGAACTCAAGATACTCCTCGGCGATCCGGGCGATCGGAATGTCGAAAATATCGACTTCCTTCTGGCGGACCAGATAGACCAGCAGGTCGATCGGACCGTAGTATATGCCGATGTCGATTTTCATGTGAATGCTCCGGACTCAAATCCCCGCATACCGTGTAGTTTAACCACAAACATATTCGTGTCAAGACAAGGTTACTGGCGCGGCACAACCTTAAATACTAAATCCGAAACCCTAAATCCTAAACAAATCCGAAACTCAAAGCACCAATGCTCAAAACAAAAACGGCAAGGCGGACTGCAACCGACGTATGACGCTCCTACGGAGCTGTACTAAACGCACTCCGCGCTGTACTGAATGCCCTGCGGACGGAAGCCACGTCGCTTCGCTCCTGAAGACACGCTTCGCTGCA
>JACUUY010000161.1 GCA_014859085.1 Caldifarciminota bacterium | reverse complement strand
GTGAAAGGGGGTGATGCACTGGAATCTAAAACGAAGAATGTGGAAGATTGCATCTATGGCTCGGTCGTTCTTCCACATGGAATGGTTAAGAGCCACGAAACTAATCATAAGTCAGCAAAGGCAGGCGGAGAGGATTCCGCGGAGTACGTTTTTTCGCCGAGCAACGAGGTTGACTGAACAATAACGCATGATTGAATTCTGCGAGCATTTGAGTGAGGCAGTAGAGGTCGCGTAAAAGGAGGAGAAATGATGAATACAGCATTATCTGGTGTGATTGTCTTTGGTCTATGCTACGGTGCAGCCATCCACCGGGAGTCAGGCGCATATTCTGAGACAAATCCGGGCTGGATACGCACGATGATTAATCCCTACCTCGATTTGAGTTTCGAGTTCGGGAAAGAATATCATTATGAAGTACCGGGATCATGGTTTGGTGAACAGATGTTGTTGTCCTATGAGGGAATTAGTGTTGCCGCTGGCATTGAAGTCAGGCCTCAGAATTTCCCTGCGTCAGTGCATGCTACCATACTGAAACCGATACTCATCAACGATGACAAATTCCGTCCTGATGCTAAAGCTTACTGGGAAATCGGTGCCGGCGTTATTCCGTACAAACGAAGCGATGCCCAGTTGGAGATCCACATGTCTTACCTTCGGAATTTTGGCGATTTTCTCCATTCTACCTTTGTCCTTTCATTGAATGCCCGTTATGAATATCGTGCCTTTGATTTCAGTGGCAGTATTGGTGGATATTTGGAAACCGGCAATGCTGGAGGATCATGGAGAACAAGAGAGCATCCAATCTTCATGTCATTTGAGATGGCGGTTGGCAAGTGGCTGGTTGTTCCTTACGTGGGTGGCGGATTAATCTGCAGATATTATGAATCGGAAGCTACCGCTGATTTGCAGCCCGTACATGAGAGATTGATGCCTGTCTATACGGTCGGGGTTAGGTTACGGCTACATCGTCCATCGTTCATGGTGCCGAGCGTGACGAAGATGACGATGCCTAAAGGACGACAACACATAAGTTGAAATGGTGGAAGGGATTTTTCTGGCAGCACAATCAAGAAGGAGGTAGTAATGCGTTGTCTGCTGATAATATGCATATTTGCATTTGGTGCACTCCACGGTGGAGTAATCCACCCGCAGTTACAGGAAAAATTGACTCTACTAACGCACAATGAACAGATACGAATAATTATCCATATGAGAAATCAAGCCGACCTTATGCAGTTACCGAAAGAAGCATCAAAAAATGACAAACTTCGCTATCTTCAAGAGTATGCCAATTCTGATCAAACCGCTATTATGGAATACCTAGATACCCTTAGCGATAGAATATCATACTTACAGAGATATTGGATCTTCAATGGGCTAGCACTGACTGCAACACGCGATATAGTCGAAAGTGTCGCTGCTCGCGCGGATGTGGAATATGTGATTGATGATTTCATGGTTGAATTACATGATACATCGGATAAGCTGCATCATGATGTAAGGGAATCTGAATGGAATATTACCAAAGTGAATGCGCCACAATGCTGGAACTTGGGTATCGATGGAACCGATGTTATTGTCGGTAATATTGATACTGGAGTGGAAGTCACACATCCAGCCTTAGCAGGGAAGTGGGTTGATGGTGGTTGGTATGATGCCGTGTATGGTTCACCTACGCCCTACGATGACGTTGACCATGGTACGCACACTATGGGTACAATATGTGGTGGAGACGGTAATGGACCATTTACTGATGATATTGGCGTTGCACCAGGTTCAAGATTCATATGTGCAAAAGCTTTCACGAGAGATTATGGATTGGCAACTTGGATTCACAATTGTTTTCAATGGTTTGCGGCTCAAAATGCAGCAGTCATTAATAATTCTTGGGGCAATGATAATCCCACTCAACTGGAATTTTGGAATGATTGCGAAAATCTACGCAATCTGGGCATTTATCCAGTATTTTCTATCGGAAATAATGGATCCGGCACTGGCACCGCGGGAACGCCTGGTAATTTCCCCATTGTAACTGGAGTAGGAGCAACAGATTCAAATGATGACATCTACGACAATTCATCGCGCGGCCCCGCACCGAACCAGGCACCTTGGAGCGACCCCCAATATTGGGGAAGACCGGATTGGAATCTGGTGAAACCCGATATCTGTGCACCCGGCGTGAATGTTCGTTCTTCTGTGCCAGGTGGTGGTTATGAGCCTAAGGACGGTTCATCAATGGCTGCACCCCATGTGGCTGGCGCAATTGCCCTTTGCTTGCAGTTGGAACCAGCTCTTGACTATTATGCCATCTACAACGCATTATTGGATTATGCAGACAAACCATCCCAGGGGGGACCCTATCCCAATAATAATTATGGTTGGGGAAGATTGAATTGTTCTGCTACTCTGCATTACATGACATCCGCCCAGCCGGATAATCAAATCAAACCGTGGTGGGGTTCCGGGTATATAGGTGACAATGTCTATAACACCACCGGAATTGGACAAAATGTACTTCAATTTGCCGATCCTTATCAGTGGGCGGTATACCACATCAAAATCGAGAATGATGGGTCAGAGGCTGATATTGTCAATGTGAAAGCAGATGAAACAGGCACAGGCAATTGGACCTCGCGTTACTACGATGCTTTGGTCGGCGGGAATGATATTACCAGCGAGATTACCTCTGCTGCTGGATGGACAATAATACTTGCTTCAGGAACATGTAGAGAAATACTAGTGCAGGTGAAGCCTGGGTCAGGGATGCAAGGACTAATTAGAAGAGTTGATGTAACATCGCGCACAAACGGCACACCCGGTGAAAAAGTTGATTTTGTTTATATGATCACTCAGTGTAATGTCCTCCAACCCGACAATCATATCAAGAAAAGCAATGAAACTGTCTATGTCGGAGATGGTATTTACAATACTACTGGCCAGAATCAAACGAAAAATCAGGACGTCTATAGGAATGAAAAAGCTATCTATCACGTGAAGGTGGAGAACGATGGCGAGACTTACGATGTCGATTGGATCAATGGTCCTGCCGGTGATTCGCACTGGACTATTGAATATTTTGATGCCCTAGCTGGCGGGAATAACATAACGAATAACGTGGTGAATGGCACCTATTTTGTCATTCTCAATAATCCAGGAGCGGCTGCAGACTTGAGAGTAGAAGTCACTCCCTCGTCTTCATGTCCCTGGAATGCTCAAAAAGATGTTATGGTGATAGCAACTGCTGGGTACAATGCCCATAAACAAGATGCGGTCAAGGCGGCAACGAGATGTACCAGGTATAAGCCGGATCCCGAAGACGAAAGTGATCCGCTGACAGAAGAGGGTATCCAAGAAAGAGCAGATCAGACTGCTGGTCGGTTCGCTGTCGAAAGTGCGTATCCGAATCCCATTAAGGGGAGCCTAAGAATAAGGTACTATTCGCCTGACGGGCGTGCCATAACGGTAAGCCTGTATGATATTCAGGGACGATTGGTTGAACAGTTGAAATCCTACTGTACACTGATTGGCATGAATGAAATTGTTGTATCAAACGAAGGCTTGGCCGCTGGAGTCTATTTCATGGTGGTGAAAACAGATGGCCTTGAAGACACGAGACGTGTCATGCTGCTAAAGTGACATATGAGAGAGGATTGCCAGAAATCTGCGAGTGTGGAGTGTGGGGAGAATTCGTCCTATGTTACGGTTGTCCAAAAGAGAACGAATGCGCTTTGAATGTGCAATGCTGAGGCATGGAATACTGATATTAAGTGACATGTTATCATCAAACAAGGGGAATAAAAGAATGATATGATACTGTACCCATATAAATTGGCTAATAAAGCATTTTACAAACTGCTGAATCCGAGTGGGGAGGTAATAGCCGGCGCCTTTTGCACCGAGGGCGTGCTTGGGTCAGCCCTCTTTGTTTGGTAGGCTATGATTGGATTAATCATCAAATAGTTGCCTGGAAGGAGGTGAAAAATGATTAATGGATTGTTATTACTGAGCGTTTCTTAAATACGTTGACGTAGCGTCAAAAAGAGAGATGGCAG
>JACUUY010000160.1 GCA_014859085.1 Caldifarciminota bacterium | reverse complement strand
CTCTCAGCTGTTTCTAGACCGGTTTTCACCCACTCGATCGGGAGATGAGCCAATTAACATAGATACTTGATCCTTGATACTCGATACTGGATACCTCAATATCCGGATGGCCAAATCCAAATCACAAATTCCAAATTTCAAGCAAGCTCCAAATCCCAATATCAAAGTCAAGTGTAGTTGCGCCATTTATGGCGTGCCGTCACACCAGATCCATTAGTTAGCTCACGAATACGATCTACGACCAACGAATACGATTTGGCATATGATGCATGGAGTTTGGGGTTTGCATTATTGGCAGTGCACGATGAATCGTGCCACTACAATGTGATGGTCGTTGTCTTGAATTTGGTCATTGGTGTTTGGAATTTGGGATTTGCATCTGTGGGAGCCGAGTCCTGCCGTTGACAAGAACATTAATCCGGTTATAATACTTCAAAAAGGAGCGTGCATGATCTTTGTCTCGATGTTGGACGTGATGCCCGGGAAGGTCGAGGAATTACGGAAAATCATCCGCACGATGAAAGTGCCAAATGACATCAAAATTCGTGAGTTCTTGAGTCTTTTCGGAAAGCCGGACTATTTGCTGACGTTCGAAGCACCGAGCGAGGAAAAAGCACTGTCTTTCATCCTCAAATTCGTGTCGGTTGCCGTGCCGAAAACGTCGCTCGGCATGCCTGTGGAGAAGAAGTAGTGTCCGGCATCTATCAACAGATCGCCAAAAAAGAAGGTGTATCGGTCAAATACCTGACCCAATCCATCAAGCAAGGACGCATCGTCCTGTTGAAGAACCGGCTGCGCCGCATCAGACCCCTGGCGGTCGGCGAGGGGCTGACGGCCAAGGTGAACGCCAATATCGGCACTTCCCCGGATGTTGCCGATCTGAAGATCGAACTGAAGAAACTTTCTGTCGCCGTGCAAGCCGGTGCCGACACGGTAATGGACCTGTCCACCGGTGGAGATATCGACAAGATCAGGCGGGCCATCATCAAGCATTCGACCGTGCCCATCGGTACGGTACCCATATACCAGGTTGCGATCGAAGCAAGAAAAAAACGGAAGTCGTTTGTCCGCGCGTCAGCTGATGAGATATTTGAAGTCATTGAACGCCACCTTGCCGACGGCGTCGATTTTGTTACTGTCCACTGCGGCGTAACGCGCGACAGCATCAAGGGAATGGACCGGAAAGGGCGCGTGTGCGGCGTTGTCAGCCGTGGCGGTTCGATGATGATCGAATGGATGCAGTACAGCAAGAAAGAGAACCCGCTGTATGAGTACTATGACCGGCTGCTGGACATCGCAGGGGAATATGAAGCCACGTTGAGTCTGGGTGACGGGCTCCGTCCCGGCGCGATAGCCGACGCAACCGATGAATACCAGATCAGAGAACTCATGATCATCGGTGAGCTCGTGAAGCGAGCAAGGGACGCGAAGGTCAAGGTTATGGTCGAAGGGCCCGGGCATATCCCCATAAACGAGATCGAAGCGAACATAATGCTCGAGAAGAACGTGTGTGATGGCGCGCCCTTCTACGTACTCGGGCCCCTGGTGACCGACATCGGCGCCGGTTACGATCATATCGTCGCCGCGATCGGCGGTGCCCTGGCGGCGTACCATGGCGCGGATTTCCTGTGTTATGTCACGCCTTCGGAACATCTCGGCCTTCCGAATGTCGAAGAAGTAAAGGACGGCGTGATCGCCACTAAACTCGCCGGCCACGCGGCCGACATCGCCCGGGGCATCGGAAACGCGCGGCAGATCGATCTTGAGGTTTCCCGGGCACGCTACGACCTGAACTGGAAGAAAATGCTCAAGCTCCTCGCCGCTCCGGACAAAGCTGAGCGGATCTACAAGCGCTCGCGCTCAAAAATGAAGGACACCTGCACGATGTGCGGTGAATTCTGCGCGATGAGAAAGACGCGCGAGGTCTTCGGCCGGTCCGGTTAGCCGAGTATGGCCGACATCCTCATCATCGAGGACAAAGAAAGCTTCGCCAGCATGCTCAAGGACAACCTCGAGGATGCGTCGATATCGGTGAAAACGGCGAAGAACGGACGCGAAGCGATCCGTCTCTTTAAGAAAGAAAAATTCGAAATCGCCATCATCGACCTGAAACTCCCGGGCATCGACGGTATCGACCTGCTGCGCGAATTCAAGAAATCCGACACCGACACGAAATTCCTGATCATGACCGCCTTCGGCACGATCGAACGCGCGGTCGAGGCGATGAAACTCGGCGCCTACGACTTCCTGACCAAGCCGTTCGACGTCGAACAGCTCATCGCGCTCGTCAACCGTATCCTCGAGGAGCAGCGCAGATATTACGAGAATATTCTGCTGCGCGACGAGACCTCGAAGATATACGGCGCGCCGGAGATCATCGGCAAGGGACCGGCGATCCGCCATGTCGCCCAACTGCTGCAGAAAGCGGCGCCGACCGATGCGACGGTGATGCTCGTGGGCGAGTCAGGTACCGGCAAGGAGCTGTTCGCGCGTGCATGCCACGTGCTGTCACCGCGCAAGGACAAACCGTTTGTCGCCATCAACTGCGCGGCGATCCCTGCGCATTTGCTCGAGAACGAACTCTTCGGTTCGGAAAGGGGGGCCTTCACCGGCGCGGTAGCGAAGAAGATAGGAAAATTCGAACTTGCCAACCGGGGCACGATATTTCTCGACGAGATCGGCGACCTCGACCTCAACCTCCAGGCCAAGATCCTGCGCGTGCTTCAGGAAAGGAGCTTTGAGCGGCTGGGCGGCACCTATCTAATCCATGTCGATGTGCGGATAATCGCCGCGACCAACCAGGATCTTGTGCGCCTCGTTAAGGAGAAGAAATTCCGCGAAGACCTTTACTACCGCCTGAGCGTCTTCCCGATACGTCTCCCACCTCTGCGCGAACGCAAAGAGGACTTGCGCCTGCTGGTCGACCACGTCATCAAGAAACTCGGCTCGAGCAAGTCGATCAGCCCGGCCGCCCTCGAAAAACTGCAGCGCTACGACTGGCCGGGCAACATCCGCGAGCTGGAGAACACGATCGAACGGGCAAGCATCATCGCTCGCCGGACGATCGAGCCCGAAGATATCCTCCTGCCCGAGCGCCGGGCATCGCAGGATGACGTCGTGCTACCCAGAACCCTCAAGGGTGCGGCCAGCGCCGGCCGCGAGCGCGCCGAAGTGGCGCTGATCGCGCGCGTGCTCGAGAGCGCGAAGAACAACAAATCCGAGGCCGCGCGCCGCCTCGGAGTATCATACAAAACCCTCCTTAACCGCATCAAGAAATACAACAAGAAAGGTCTTTTGTGAAAAAGACCTTTCAAATCCTAAATCCTAAGCACTAAATCCTAAGAAAATCCAAATGACCGAAATAGAAAATACCAAACGCTACGACCTGGAGGAGAGAACGTTCCAATTCGCAAAACGAGTCATCGCGCTGGTCAACCTGCTTTTCAAGACCCTGGCTAACATCGAAATAGGCAAACAGCTTGTGAGATCATCGGGGTCTGTTGGAGCGAACTATATTGAGGCCAATGAATCATTGAGCAAGAAGGATTTCTTCATGCGGGTAAGAATATGCCACAAAGAAGCCAAGGAATCACGCTATTGGCTCAAGCTCGTTGCCGCGATGAAGGAAGACGAGAACGAACGTGATTCGCTGGTCAACGAAGCGACCGAGTTCATGAGGATCTTCGGTTCGATTGTCGAGCAATCGAGGAAATCCTGACCAATTGGATTTTGTATTTTGAATTTGTTTAGGATTTAGGATTTAGAGTTTAGGATTTGTTTCATGGCTCTGCCATGAAATGCCGGGAGCCGGACTCGAACCGGCACTCTCTTGTTCAGAGAAGCGGATTTTAAGTCCGCTATGTCTACCAATTCCACCATCCCGGCCATCTACTCACAGTTGCCCTGACCATAATGCCCATATCGCCTCACGGCGATCGGATTTTCCCCGCAACACAACTGCGGGATTTCGAAGCCCGCACCAAGATCGCGGGCTTCTCAAAAGTCCGCTATGTCTACCAATTCCACCATCCCGGCCATCTACTCACAGTTGCCCT
>JACUUY010000159.1 GCA_014859085.1 Caldifarciminota bacterium | reverse complement strand
TAACTCGTGCATAGACGAACCTGTTTCGCCTATACTCATGTTTGGGGATGATAGACGAAGTGTCTCGGCTCTCCAGCCGAATACCGCATGCGCACCACCAATCAATTCCCGGCATTTCTTATTCCTTATGATTTAGCTCCAGGCTATCTAAAGGGCTTTTGATCTTGCCGAGGCTTTTAGTACTGACATGAGTATATATCTCGGTTGTTTTGCTATGCACGTGCCCCAGCAGTTCTTGGATATATCTTAAATCTGTTCCGCTTTCCAATAAATGGGTCGCAAAACTATGCCTTAATGAATGTACGGTTATTTCCTTTTTTATCCCTGCCTTTTGACATGCGTGCTCGAGAATCTTCTGCACCGTCCTTATCGTAATATACCGCCTTGCACGAGCGCCTTCAAATAACCAGGTTTTCGGTTTGAATCGCCGCCAATACTCTCTTAATACTGATAACGCTTTTATCGAAAGAATCGAATACCGGTCTTTTCTCCCTTTCGCCCCCTTCACATGAATAAGCATCCTCTTGCCATCGACGTCTGCAGGTTTTAGCTTAACTACTTCACCGACCCTCAACCCGGCAGAATAGGTCAACATCAGAATTGCCTTGTGTTTGACGTTATCAATGGATGAAAGGATCTTCGCAACCTCTTCCTGACTCAGAACAACCGGCAATTTCCTGTCTCTTCGCGGTCTCTTGATGTCATAAATAAATTTCGTCTTAAGCATTGAACCATAATAGAATTTCAGAGCGTTAATCGCCTGGTTAAGCGTAGAAGCGGCAAATTGCTTGCTTTCGGCAAGATGAAACAAGTAGCGCTTGATATCCTCCTCGGTAGTGCCAGATGAATTCTTGCCTGTGAACTTAAGAAAATCATTATTGTGGTAGAGATAGCCTTTCATTGTTTTGTAGCTGTATTTTCTTGAAAGGAGTTCTCGACGAAGGTCTTCAAAATGAGATTGCTTCTCCCGCACTTTTGCAAAATGCGGGATCGCAATGACATTCTGCAAGATGGGGTCTAAATGGATTTCTTCGCCTTTGAAAATGCTCAAAATTTTCTCCAAAGTTCTATTAGCATTTCGGAAGGTCCAGTATTTGCCGTCAGGATGCCATTTATGTCCTTTAACTGTCTCAGCTTTTTGCACAAAATCAGGATTGTAAGAAAAAAAACACCGATTCTATCCTCTCCTACTTTTGAAATTCTTATCACTGGCTTCGATTTTTCCTAATTCCAAATATCATGTTCTATTATATTTGGTTCTGGCAGATTGTCAACAGGATTCCTGATATTTGGTTGACCACCCGTTTTCAGACCAAATGACATGATCACGAAATTTTCTTCTCGCAATCAGCAACAAATACAACGGTCGCGCGGCGCGACACCGAGAAAATTCTTCGGCCTACCGGACCGTTTTCTCGATACCGTACTGCCTGATCTTGGTCCGCAGAGTATTGCGGTGTATGCCGAGGCGCTCGGCGGCCGTTGAAAGGTTCCAACCGGTCTCAACGAGCACGCGCACGATGTGTTCTTTCTCGATCCCGGCCAGCGAACGGTCGGCCGCGTGAACCGGCGCCGGAAGGTCTTCCAGCGGCAGGTCCGCGCTGTCGATGAGATCGCCGCGGCACAGAACGACTGCCCGTTCCGTTACGTTCTCGAGTTCACGGACATTGCCCGGCCACCTGTACCGTACCAACTTGTCCAACGTGCCGCGTGAGATCCCTTTTATCACGCGGCCACACTTCTTACTGTATTTATCGACGAAATGATCGGCAAGCAGTTTGATATCTTCCCTTCTCTCCCGCAGCGGCGGCAGCGTTATTGTGATGACATTCAGACGATAGAACAGATCTTCACGGAATGTCCCTTCGATGATCTTTTTCTTGAGATCCTGATTCGTTGCGGTGATCAACCTCACATCCAACTCGATCGGCGTGTTGCCACCCAGTCTCTCGAACGAGAAATCCTGCAGCACGCGCAGGAGCTTGACCTGCGTGCTGACCGGGATATCACCCACCTCGTCGAGGAATATCGTGCCCCGGTGCGCCATCTCGAACTTTCCGATCTTCCTCTTCTCGGCGCCGGAGAAGGCGCCGCGCTCATAGCCGAACAGTTCGCTCTCGAGCAGGGTCTCGGGCAGCGCGGCGCACGAGATGGCAATGAACCGGCCGCCCTTCCGCCGGCTCGCGCTGTGGATCAAACGCGCGACCATATCCTTGCCCGTACCCGACTCGCCAAGCAGCATCACGCTGGAGTCCGAACGCGCGATCCTCGAAACGAGACTCAACACGCCCTGCATCTTTGGACTCTCGGCAATGAAAGTATCAGACCTGAAATTGTCGTCGACCTGGGCACGTAACATCTCAAGTTCCCGGTGGGTGTCTTTCTCCTTGAGGATACGCTCGATGATCAATTCCAGCTCGTCGAGATTGATGGGTTTGTTCAGATAGTCGTACGCGCCCCGTTTCATTGCCTGCACCGCGGATTCGACCGTGCCATAGCCGGTAAGGATCACAAAATACGTCTCCGGATCGATCTCTTTCATCCTCTCGAGCGTCTCTATGCCATCGAGTTCGGGCATTTTCATATCCATTATGACAAGGTCGAATCCGGATGCGGCATTGATGCCGATCGCTTCGCGGCCCGAACCTGCGGTCGCGATCTTATGACCTTTCTTACCCAGGAATCCCGCAAGCAGACTGCGCTGTGACTCTTCGTCATCAACGATGAGGATATGCATATCTTGCTACACCAGCTGCTTCTCGCGCATCTCTTTCAGAAGACGCCAGGTGCCGAGAATGACCGCGCCGAACCCAAAGAGCAGCGTCAATACGCTGACCAGCCAGCCAAGGATCGGTATTAGCCCGACGACGGTCAGTATCAGGATACCAACAATGTACGAAAGGTAGAGCGACGTTTCCCCTTTTTTCCTGAACAACAGCACGAACCTCTCGCCAATGACGATGGACACGAATATCGAAGACAGGTACCAGATGACGGTGTAGGCATAGACACCGAGAAATCCGAGAGGGTAACCGATGAGTATGGCAAAAAGCAACACGACGGCAACCGGCATGACGATGATGCCGAGAAACCCCCAACCGAGAGAGGCCCATGTCTTGCCTTTCAAGGTATCCATTATCCGGCGCACGTAAGGCCGGAAAAAGACAATGAGCAGGATGCCGGCGCAGACTTTCGCAATGAAGACAACGACCTTGATGACCGCAAAGAACATCGCGATCACGGGCGTCAGCGCGAAGAAGAAGGGCTTCACATCCTCGCCCGCCACGTCCCGCACTGTCACTTCACCGGTGATTGCCGCGCCTTCCTCAATTGACGGCTGGCTGCTGCTCTGGAGCTGAAGATCGCCGTTCACTCGTGCGGTTGATTTGACCGTTGCCTTGTCGGCTTTGATCTTGACCGGTCCGCTCTGACCGGCCATGACCAGGTTGCCCACGCTGCCCTTGGTGGTTCCATTGACAACGCCGTTTACTGAAAAGTTGCCGCCATACGCCCTGAGGTCCTTTCCAATCACGGCCTCGTCGTTGACAGATAGTGAACCGCCAAAGAGCACCACGTTCTTGGCGATATCTCCGGAGACGCTGATGTTGCCGCCCGCCGCCCAGATCGTCTGCACGCTCCCGGCATTGATATCGACCGTGGCTGCACACGTGAACAGTGAACCTCCAATATCACCGGACACATTGACCGATTGCGCAAAAGCGCAGACGTTACCGGTCACCGTGCCCTTGATATCGACCGTACCGCCTACCGCGATGAGATCGTCGTCGATAATATCACCGGCGGCAACGTTGACCACCTGGTCGCGCTTTATTACCATTGCATGGACCGACTCAATCAGCCCGGCGACCAGGACAATACATACCACCCATCCAAAACGGTTCATAAGCCACCTCCTTGACCGACATATTCTAACCACCGCGACCGGCAAATCAACCCTCAATAGACGGCTCTTGATGGCCAAAAGGATCGACGCGCGCGGATGTACGTCCTGGATCATTTCAGGTGATCAGTCGTATTTGATATGAAGGTCTGCCAGCTGTTCG
>JACUUY010000158.1 GCA_014859085.1 Caldifarciminota bacterium | reverse complement strand
AGGGCGGCTTGCGCCGCCCTGCCTAGATGGTCTTCAGCGCGTCAGGAGTATCTTCTTCACCGACGTATATTCATCCACCTCCATCCGGCAGAAGTATACGCCATTGCTGACCGGTTTGCCGTCGTTGCTCCGACCATCCCAAGGCACCGTATGATAACCCGCATCTTTTTTCTCCTCAACCAGCGTCTTTATCCGCTGACCCGCGACATTATAGATCGCGATGGTCACCAAACCCGGTCGGGGCAGCTCATACGAAATAGCGGTCTGGACCCTGAACGGATTGGGGTGGTTCTGGGATAGGGCATGCGAAACGGGAATATCGAACCCCGCCTCCTCGATGCCGGTGATCACTGCCTCGACTTCATTGGAATAGCCGCTTTCATTGCCATTGACATCTAAGGCTGATACCACGTAGTAATAGATGCCGACGGCAAGCGAACTGTCCGTATAAGCGGCTACTTCACTGGTTCCAATCCGGTTGACATCCCCTGGCGTAAATCCAGCAAGAGTATCACGATAGACCGCAAAATGCGAGAAATCAGGATAACCCAACAGAACCTGCCAGGTAAGCAGGACATCGTTGTTGATGACTTCGGCAACCAGATCATACGGCGGTTCCGGCGGTATGTTGTCTACAGAGTAGCCAGAGTCCGGCTCAGATGCAATCCAATCAAAGGGATTCTGCGCATGAGCCGTAATCATAAACACCGAATAATTGATTCCTGTAGCGTTGGAATCCACCAGCGTTGGAGATACAAAATTATAGATGGACTCCTGAACTGCCGCGACCGTGCCAACCCCGTCCCAGCCCTCGAAACGGATAACCTCTTTTGAATCAGGCAAAGTAAGTCCACTTCCCGCCCGCGTGGAAAGAGTGTCAATCCGACGCCAGATGCCATACAAGGTAATAGGATTCGGACTATTAGAACTGTCATTAGGTGAAGCAGACCAAGTGACCCGGACCCATTTGCCCTGATCATCGGGAATGTCTGTCACGCTCTGGATTGTAGGTGGTTGAAGAGCCCCGCTGTCGTATATTCTCGACCAAAGTATTTGAGCACCACCTGGAATCAAACCATATTTGATGACCAGGATATCACCTATACGATCCGGATCTTCAACGTCACCCGCAATAATTACATGGTCCTCAGAGTCAACAGCAATAGCATATCCTTTACCCGATATATAACCAGGCGGTAGTTCATAAGTGGTAGTCCAAAGCGTATCGCCCTGGCCGTTGAACTTAACCAGTAATGGGATACTCGTATAGTTTGGTTGACCACCAATGCCACCTGTAACTACAACATTGCTGTCTTCTACCATTGCAACATCAAGTCCATACCAATCCATTCCCACTGAGTCCGCATCTATCAAATTGCCGTTTGGATCATATTTGATGAGCTTGATGGGGCACCCTGAATAACCATTAGTTCCCACTACAAGAATATTGTTGTCGGGTTGTGTGTATATATCAGATGCTTCTGCCCACCCCATGGAATAGTTACGTGTCCACAGAGTATCACCGTTAGCATTACACTTTATGATATTTGGAGTATCAGTGCCGCAGGCCACAATATTATCGGCGTTATCAACGGCGACGCCTCTCAAAAGCTGGAACCATCCGCCAAAATTGTGGGTTCTAGTCCAAATGACATCTCCATTTGGGCTGTAGCGGATTAATAGATAAACATAATCCGTAGAGCCAGCTACGATCACATCTCCATTACTTGCTAACGCCACATCGTATGCACAGTTCCAGCTACCACTATCATAGACACGTGTCCATACCGTGTCACCATCTGGCGTATATTTGATGGTTAGCAGATTGTAGCCTGTATAGCCAACTACGTAGATATTGCTATCTTCTGCAACAGCAACGCCGAAACCCCCATCAAAACTTCCAGAATCGTACTCGCGTATCCACAAAATGTCCCCTTGTGAGTTATACTTGATAGTCACGCAGTTGTCATCAAGGACAATACCACAAACAATAATATTGTCGTTTTGATCTGTGGCAACACCGCAAGCATAATCATCCTGGGCCACGGTGACTGAAACCATAAGCGCTATAACAATCAAGATTGCGCTTAGCATTTTATGTTTAGCCATAATAACCTCCTCCTCCGATTTGCGTCGATCTATTTTGTGCTAACATTCTTGCTTAACCCCGTCTGTTTTGTTTCTCATTGCCTCCTTTCATCCCCCCTTGGAGATCACCTGTGTGCATCATCTATATAGACACCAATGCAGTGGGTTGAGAGTCCTGTCCAATGCCCGCTCCGACAACTCGCGAAGATCCTATTTCGTCTCCGGTGATTAGTCCGCAACTCTATGATCTTTCTAGTCATGGCCATAAAGGCTCAGCTCTTTGTGTAACAGTGTGTAACAGTATAAGCGGGATTGTGCCTTATTGTAAGCCTAAAATATGCCTGAAGTCTTTATTTCGCTTGCGGTTCTCATGGAGGCCACTCCTTCTTGACACAGCACGTAAAATTGATTAAAATGTTTCCACATATGAACAACAGACGGGCTTTGCGACTCAAAGTTGCGCTACATTATCTTCAGAATGGTGTCTCGTTACGGCAGACCGCTCTGACTTTCCATATTGCCTACCGCACGATATTCAACTGGGTAAAGAGATATAGAGAACAAGGTGAGGAAGGGCTTTTATCTACCTACAAGCGACCCTGGAACCGGGCAAAACCTGATTTTGAAGAGAAAATTGCCTTGATGAAAGAACATGACCCCGGTTTGACCGTGCGCAAAGCAAGAGAATACCTTGAAAAAGAAGGCATTAGGATATCCATTAAAGGGATCTGGGGCATCTGGAAAAGGTACGGTTATGCCGGGCTCAATCATCGGAACATGGCCCGTAGTTTTATCGACTGTTCTTGGACCAGCGAGGCGAAAGAGAAATGCGAATCAGCACGGCGGTTTTTTGACCAAGACGATATCAAGAAGGCGGCTGAACTATTGAACTCCGTTCCTGCTATGCCTGCAAACGACCTTCTTTCCCGGATTCCTGATTCGCTGCTGAACTTGCGGAGGCAGGTGGAAAAGAATGTACTGCTATTTGGAATGCTTCCGGTACATTCTTATCTGGAAAGATTGGGGACCTTATACGACGACTGTTGTGGCCGTAAATTGTACTATTCAACCTTGGTGGTAGGATTGACAGAAATAAAGGCGTTGTCGTGGAGTGGAGAACCTTTGAAGATGTTGAGCAAAGCGAAGGAATTACGAGATCTGCTCGAAAAGAACGGAGATTGCCATTCTTACATCCTCTTTGCTCCACGGTTATCAATTTTAATCTCGGAGGGCATTGCCAATCTAAGGCTTTTGAAAACCGAAGCGGCTTCGGGTATGGCGAAAATCTGCCGTCAGTTATTGAAAAGACAGAAATATGTATCGCCTTTTCTCGCGAGCGACCTGGCACAATTATATGCCCAGCTGGAGAATTATCGAGAGGCCGAATATTGGTATTTAGCAGCCCTCGCCACATTAACCGGAGAAGATGAAAAATTGGTCAAATCTCTGCTCACCGACGTATTCGTTATGAGGGGCGACTACAAGAGGGCATTGAGTATGTGGGCAGGTGTCCAGTTAGATTATTGGGGGAATCATTCCAAAATGCTCCGCATCCAATCTGTCTGGTCGCTCATCAGAGGAGCGCCCAATAAAGGGATATCATATGCTACGTCAGTCCTTGCCTCGCTCAAGAAAGAAGGAATACAAGCAGACGTCTTCGGCTGCAATTTTACGATCGCCAGCGCATATTGTAGTCTGGGTGAAAGAACAAAAGCGGCGCACACCCTTACGCGAGTCCTTCCTTTCCTGGTTAGAAATCGACTCGAAGATATGAAAACGATCGTCGAAATTCTCCTTTCGCGAAAAGCACGCGACAAAATTCCAGAATCATTAGAACATTCCCGGCCAACCATTATTCTTGCACTTCTTCTCAAGAATCGACAGTACACAAAAGCTCTGAAATATGCTGAAAGGAGGGGTATTATGGGCATGCTTCACCGGTATATCTTCTTCTTTCCAGAGGCAATCACGCCGCTGCTTGAGAAA
>JACUUY010000025.1 GCA_014859085.1 Caldifarciminota bacterium | reverse complement strand
GCCATGGCATCGCACGGCCGGACAGCAAACAGAATATGCTGCTTGTCGGGCTCGGCCTCCTGCTCATCGGCCACGGGCAATTCTCTGGCTGCCGCGCCGAATGAAAACAGCGTCTCGGTCTGCGGCAAGAAGTGGCGCTTCAATGAGACGGTAGTGTTCTTATGGTCGATGTCGAGCTCGCTCAGCGCCCTGACCCGGCATATCGTCTTCTCATGGCCATTGTATGACAGACCGTATACCGCATAGTGGGTTACCAGCCGTTCAAACAGGCCTTCGAGATCTTTCTTGTCGAGGATCACTCCATCGTGTGGTTTCTTTGCCATCACCCCTCACTCTGGTTCGGTCATGAATTCCTGCTTATCCTCGGCACGGTAAGTAGCAAGCGGCGCAGATTCTTCGAGCGATAATCCCGGCTCATAACCGAACCGTTCCTGCACCTCATCGACGAGCACGCGCGTGAATAGTCTCAGGTCAATGTCCATGGGGCACGCCCGGACGCACGCGCCGCAGTCGACGCACCGGCCGGCCTGATGCAGGATCCGTCCCATATGGTAGAACATGATGTCGGAGAGGTCGTCGGTCACGCCGATCCAGGCCGGCTTCGTCTCTTCGGCAAAGCACTCCCGGCAATAGCAGTTGGGGCACGCGTTTCTGCAGGCGTAGCATCTAATGCACCGTGAGAGTTCGGCTTCGAATACCTTCCACCGCCCGGCGCGTTCCTTCGAGGAGAATTCACGGACCCGCGCGTCGGCCTGCGGCGCGCGCGGCGCGGCATTCTCTTTGCCGATGAACGCGTCGTGCAGCAGAGGCGACGGATGGGTGCAATCTGCACAGCATTCGTACAGCAATTCCTTCTTCTTGAAGCACCGGCTGGAGTCGCGGGTATTCACAATTATCTCGTCGGCCGTCTCTTCGACACCGTCGATCTCAGTACCCTTCATCAGACCGGCTATTTTCTTCTTATCGACGATGCCCGGGCAGGCGATCCCGAGGACGAATACGCGGTCCCTTGCCACCTGCTTTTCCTTTATGAGACCGGCCACGGAGCGGCTGTCACAGCCCTTGCACAGGACGCCGATCCGCTTGTATCGCGCATTGCTCCGGTCCGGCATAAGACGCGGCAGATAGACCGCCAGATTGTTGGCGCAGAGACTGTTCCACACGAGTCTTTTGGCGTCTTCTTCCGCGGTCAGAAAACAGGGCGAGGTCTGTAAGGGCAGAGTCCCCTGCTCATAACCTATGAAGAGGTCGACCGTATGGTCCTTGAGCAGTTTTGCTACGGTCTTGATCAGTTCGTCCTGCATGCTGTTCATTTGACCTTTTCGGTTCCTGCGCCATCTTTCCGAAAATACGCGAGCGGGCCGAGCCGCTTAATGTCACTGGTGACGCGTTCGATGATCTGGGCAAACCGGGGACCTTCGGCCGCTGATACCCAGGAAAACTGGACACGCTCCGGCTCAATGCCCACGTATTCGAGGAATCTCTTGACCAGGGCAAACCTGCGGCGCGCAAAGAAATTGCCGCTCAGATAGTGGCAATCACCAGGATGGCAGCCCGAGACCAGAACGCCGTCCACCCCGTTCTGCAAAGCCTTGATAATATAGAAAGGATTGATCCGGCCTGAACACGGCACCCGTATGATGCGGATATTGGGCGCATACTGGATGCGGCTCACACCGGCGAGGTCGGCGCCGGCGTACGAACACCAGTTGCACAAGAATGCAACGATCTTCGGCTCAAACGCGGTCATGTTCTCTCCTTCAGCCATGGATCATTCGTTCATACGGCGGAAAGGGCAGCAAGGATCTGTTCATCCCTCCAACCCTTCAGGCTGATCGCGCAGGGCCGGCACGACGCGGCGCAGGTACCGCAGCCTTTGCACAATGCCTCGACGATGACCGCGACATTCTTCTTCGGGTCGAGCTCGATCGCCTTATACGCGCACACCTCGACGCAAAGGCCGCAGCCATTGCACCGCGTCTCGCTGACCATCGCGACCTTGCCTTCGGCTTCTATTTCATCCTTGCTCAGGACCGTGACTGCCCTGGCTGCGGCTGCCTTTGCCTGCGCAATGGTCTCGCTTATGTCTTTCGGATAGTGCGCGAGTCCGCACACAAAAACACCGTCCGTGGCAAAATCCACGGGCCGCAATTTGACGTGCGCCTCGAGGAAGAACCCGTCTGTGCCCAGCGGCACTTTGAGCATCTGCGAAAGGGTCCTGTTCTCGGCCAGTGGCACGATCCCGCTGCTCAGAATGAGCAGGTCCGGACTCAATCGCAATGTCCGGCCAATGATCTCTTCTTTCACAAGAACGGACAATCCCTGGTCACTACGCGTGACAACCGGTTCGGCGTCTTTATCATAGTGAATGAAGATGACGCCCGCCTCACGCGCCTTTCGGTAATACGACTCTTTGAGCCCGTAGGAGCGGACGTCGCGGTTGAGAACGAAGATGTCGATCTTCGGGTCAAATTGCTTCAGCCTCAAGGCGTTCTTTATCGCCGTACTGCAGCAAACCCGGCTGCAATACGGGTTCTCGTCGCTGCGCGAGCCCACGCACTGGATCATCACGACCGATCTGACCCGCGCCTGAGCACCATCGGGCAGGTTGTTCTGTGTAAGGTATTTCTCCAGCTCCCGCTGGGTCATTACCCGCTCGTCCTGACCGTAGAGGTATTCGGTGGGAGCGTATTCCTGGGCGCCGGTCGCGACAATTACGACGCCGTGCTCAATACTGGCGGTTTCGTTCCGACCGTTCTTCCTCGTTTCGATCTTTGTCCGGAAGTTGCCGACAAAACCTCTGATCTCGGCCACTGATGAACGGGTATGCACGGTTATGTTCGGGTCACGCTCAACCTGGTCAATGAGCGACATCAGGAAAGGCGTGACTTCTTCTCCTTCAAGCGTACAGGCGATGTGCCGCAGGTTGCCGCCGAGATCGGCCTCCTTTTCCACCAGATCGACGTGATAGCCCTGAGCCGCGAGATCGAGCGCGGCCGTCATGCCGGCCAGACCTGCGCCGATGACGAGGCTGTTCTTATTGACCCCGCTTCTGGTGTTGGACAGCGGCTCGAGATACGCCGCCTTGCGCACGGCCATGGCCACGAGTTCCTTTGCCTTTCCGGTCGCCGCTTCAGGCACCTGCTGGTGCACCCACGAACACTGTTCGCGGATATTGACGAATTCAAAGAGGTAGGGATTGAGCCCTGCCTTCACGAGCGTGTTCTGAAAAAGGGGTTCGTGCGTGCGGGGCGTGCACGCCGCGACTATAATACGGTTGAGATCGAACTCGTGTATCTTTTCGTCGATCAATTTCTGGGAATCCTGGGAACAGGCAAAGAGCAGTTCCTCGCTGTGGCTGACATACGGCAATCCGGCCGCATGGTCTACGACTTCCTTAACCTTCACGGTCGCGCCGATATTGATCCCGCAATTGCAGACAAAGACGCCGATCCGCGGCCGGTCACCGTCATTGACCGGCTTCTGCGCCGGATATTCGATACAGATCTCCTTTGCCGGAAATTCATTGAGCATGGCGCGGGCCGACGATGCAGCGGCGCTCGCCTCGATCACGGACTCGGGGATATCCTTGGGACCGGACATCGTGCCGCAGACAAAGATACCGGGCCGCGATGTCCCAACCGGCGAGAACGTCGTCGTGCGGATGAAACCACCATCATTGAGCCGGAGACTCATCTTCGCGGCGAGACCCTTTAGTCCGGGTGTCGACTGCAAACCCACGGAGAGTACGAGCATGTCGAACGACTCGCGTTCCACCCTGCCGTTTCCTGCATATTGAATGGTGAGATTATCCTGCGCCGGGTCGATCTCCACCGATGAAATGCGCGACCGGATGAACCTCGTGCCATGTTCCTGCTCGGCCCGCTCCACAAAATTGTCAAAGTTCTTTCCGTACGCGCGAATATCCATACCGAAGACCGAGGTCTGGACATCGCGCAGGTGCTCGCCGAGAATGATCGCATCCTTTGCCGCCTGCATGCAGCAGATGGCCGAGCAGTGTTCATGTTCATTGCCGGCCTGAAGGTCCCGCGACCCGACACACTGGATAAAGGCGATCCGCTGCGGTTCCTTGCCGTCGGACGGCCTGAGGATATGACCCCGGGTCGGCCCGGACGCGCTGAGCAACCGTTCGAATTCGATGCTGGTCACAACGTTGGGAAAGGTCTTGTAACCGTACTCATCCTTGAGCGCCGCGTTGAATTCGCCGACGCCCGCGGCCAGGATGATGCTGCCGACCTCAAGGTCGATGATCTCTTGCTTCTGGTCATAGTCAATGGCTTTCGCCTCGCAAAACTTTTCGCAGATACGGCATTTGCCGCGCTGGTGAAAGATGCAGTGCTCCTTGTCGATGATCGCCACGGCCGGGACCGCCTGGGGAAATGGGATGCGGATGCATTTGGTCTTGGTCAGCCCTTTGTTGTAATCGTCGGGGATCTTGACCGGGCACTTTGCCATGCAGATACCGCAGCCCGTGCATTTTTCTTCGTCCACGTAGCGCGGCTGTTTGATAATGCTCGCGCGGAAATGAGGCGCCTCGCCCTGGACCGCTTCGACCCCGGCATTGGTGATGATGTTGATATATGGATGACTGCCCGCCTCCACCAGTTTCGGCGAGAGGATACACATCGCGCAATCATTCGTTGGAAAGGTCTTATCGAGCTGCGCCATGCGGCCGCCGATACTGGGCGCGCGCTCGACCAGGTACACCTCGACGCCGGAATCGGCCAGGTCAAGCGAAGCCTGGACGCCGGCAATGCCGCCGCCGATCACCAGCACTTTCTTATGCATGGGCGATACGCTCCAGTCCCTGTCTTGCACGCTCTTTCTTTCTCCTGGTAAAAGACACGATCTTAGCCATCGCTTCGCTCCGGCGGATCTTCGTCTCTTCTTTGCTCTTGCCGCGCAACTCCTCGATCACGCGCGCCTGGCGCGCACCATTGTAGATCTTCTCGCCCAGACCGGTCCGGATGACGGCCGTCGTGTAGCCGTCCGGAGAACCAAGACCGCCGCACGAGATGTCGGCAAAGTCGTTGGCAAAGTCCGGGCAGACAAGACAGGCCGGCCGCGCGATCCCGTCGACCGCGCTGAAGGGCAGGTGGATCGTTGCGCCCTGTTCGGTCCGGAGAATGACATCGTCTTTGATATTGATCTTCTCGATATCCCGGATCTTAATCTTCAACTTCCTCTCGATCTTGGTCTTCGCTTTTGCCGAGAAAGAGAAATTCTCCATGCAGAACAACCCGATGGTAAGAGACACGCTGTCGGCCGGCACCACGCTCAGCAGCTGCATCTTTCTGATAGTGTAAATCTGACATGGCGTGCCAACGATCGCCATCCGCTCAAAATTTCTCGCCTTGAGATTCCTCACCTCCCTTACGGTCGGCGCAAAAGTCGTGTATTTCCGGCCAACCTCGTCGAGGTGGAGCGATTCCTCGTAGTGAGAACCTGCGGCATCGATCAGCTCAGACGGATTTGTAGCGATCACGGGCTGGCGCGAGAACGCGCCGATTTTCTTGAGCACGACCGCCCCCTGTATGAGGTGTTTTTTCAGAGCGTAGGTCAAGAGGGCGGTCACGACCCCGCCGTCGGTCGCGACCTTGCGTATGGCGCGGCTCGTTGCGCGCGCCGAGGCGATGCTCCGGTATATGCCGATGGGCGGCTTCCAGCCAAATTTCTGCTTCAACTCATGGTTGAGCGCTTTGATCTGCGGGCAGATGAGATAACAGATCCCGCACTTCAAGCATCTCTCCTCGTCCACGAACACGGGCGTGCCGTCCCGGTCGAGTCCCAGCGCGTTCAACTCGCCGGCCGAACAGAATGCGACACAGCCGCCGCACTTGCCGCAGATCCCTTTGTTCTGCACTTCGTTGATGAGATCCTTGAAGCTCTTTATGTCCTCATGCCGGGTTTCCATTTTCTACCTTTTCTTTGAGCCATTCTTTGAACTGCCTGAGTAATTCGCCCTGGTTGCTGAGGTCGGAGCGCACGATATGATGTCGCGCAGTCTGGGCGAGCGTATCGATCTCCCCGATGCGGCCGATAATATCGGCCGGCGCGTAGTGCCCTTTGATCGCGAGGTAGCGCAGCGCGCGCATGATGTCGGTGAAGTTGACCTTTTGCGGACATCGCGCATAGCACCGGTAGCAGACCAGACAGTACCAGATCGTCGGCGATTTGAGTACCGCGTCGCGCATGCCGAACAGGATCTGGCGGATGATGCGGCGGGGACTGTATGCCGGATCGATCTCGCTGATCGGGCATCCGGCCACGCACGTGCCGCAGGCAAAACACTTGCGTATGTTTTCGCCGCCCGGCTGCGAAGCGACCTCTTCGGCAAAGCTAAAATCTAAGTCCTTAATGTCGATCGTCTCGGGCATTACCTCCATGTTCACCTCTTTTCAGATATTTGTCATAGATCATCCGGGCGGCCCGGGCCACGGCTTCCTTCATTACTTCGGTCAACCCGGGCTCTACCTCCGGCGGGATACGCGCGGTCTGGCCGCCGCACAAATGGACGTCGATCTTCCTCAAATCCCTCAGCTCCCGGAGCAGATTCGAAGACGGCACCTGATGCACAGAGAAATCGTCGGTCTTGTTCACCGGGATACTCTCCAGCGCAAGTTCGAAGACTTCGCCCGGCGTCCTGCCGCAGTCCAGCGCGTCGACGACGATGATCTGCCTGGGCACCTGCTCGCTCAATGCCACGTCGAAGAGAATATCCCGCGCGCTCAATCCCACATCCATGACCAGTACGTCGTCCGGTAGCGCGTAATGCGTATCGAGGTGCTCCGCGACCGCGGGCCCGAACCCGTCGTCGCCGTAGAGCACGTTGCCGCAGCCCAGGACCAGGATATTCTTCTTCGCCCACGGAGGAAGCGTATCCATAGCGCTCAATTCATCAAAGTGGCCATGGTCTCGCCCTTGTGGTCGACGATCACGACTTTGACCGCGATCCGGCCGCTTATCGTATGAGTCGCGCAGGAAAGACACGGGTCATAGGCCCGGATCGCCATTTCTACGGTATTGAGAATACCTTGATCGTACTTCCCATCCTTGATCAAGTCCTGAGCCGCCCGCTTCACCGACATGTTGATCGCCGCATTATTGTGCGTCGTTCCCACAATGATGTTGACATCGGTCGTGATACCCTTGTCATCGGTCTGGTAGTCGTGGATCAGGGTGCCGCGCGGTGCCTCGACCGAACCGACGCCGCGGGCCGCGCGCGGGCTCACCGCGACCCTGGTTTGTGGATTCAGGATATCCGGATCATCGAACAGCTCTTTCATGCGCTCGGCCGCATAGACGATCTCGATGAGCCGCGCCCAGTGGTAGAGCAGCGTCTGCTGGGCCGGCCGGCCGAACATGTTCCGGAATTCTTCGAGCTCGGCCTGCGCCTTTGGCGTCGCGATGTGATCACAAACGTTCACCCGGGCCAGGGAATTTGTCCGGTAGATGCCGGAGGGCGCATCGAGATCCATTGAGAAGTCTTTCGCTTTCTTCGCATACGGGAACTTCAGGTAGGTCCAGCCCTCGACGTGCTCGTGGATATGGTCGAGGTAGTCCTCAGGTTTGAAATCCTCGAACGTGCCGTCCTGGTACATCAATCTCAGATCGCCGTCATACAGGTTCAAGGCGCCGTCCTTCACCGTGCCCATGAAACCGGTATTGATCAGGGCAAACGACTTCACGGTATCGAGATACCTGGGGAAGAGCTCCTTCTTTGCGAAATCGATCGCATAAAGGGCAAAATCCATGCACTCATCCGCCATCTGCTTCAGTTGCGTGAGTTCTTCCTGGGTCAATGGTTTGCTCCAGCCGCCGGGAACCGCGCAGTCCGGATGGATCCCCTTGCCGCCCATCTTCTGGGTGATCATCTGGGCCGTGTAGCGCGCGTGCAAAACCTTCTTGGCGATGTCCGGAACCTTGCCGGCGATGCCGACGACATTGCGTACCGAATAATCGGCATCCGGACCCATCACGAAGTCAGGGCCCGAAAGGACGAAGAAGTGCAGGACATGGCTGTGGATCGTGTGCGCCATGTAAGCGGCTTCTCTCAGTTTGTGCGCGGCGGCCGGAACCTCGGCGCCAAAGACCATGTCGGTTGCCTTGGCCGATGCCAGATGGTGGGCCCAGGGACAGACACCGCAGATGCGCGGAACAATGCGCGGCAATTCCTCGATCGGCCGGCCGATGCAGAACCGCTCAAAACCTCTCAGCTCAACGACGTGCACCTTCGCGTCCTCGACATTGCCTTGATCATTCAACTGTATCTGAACCTTGGCGTGGCCTTCGATCCTTGAAACCGGCTGGATCGTTATCATCTTGCTCATGGCTTCCCTCCTTTTGGCCTGAGTCTTCCCGTTACGCCGATGAACCGGTTGAATGTCGCGGCGCGGTCCTCGATGTCTTTCGGATTGAGGCCGATCGTCGAAAGCGCGCCCATCATGTCGACCATTGGATTGGCTCCCGGCCGTATCGGGCCAAAACAGCCGCGGCAGGTCATGTACGCCTTGATACAGCGCGGCGTTTTCTCTGCCCCGCCGCATCCTGAACGCGTTGCCGGGCCCTGGCACAAGTAGCCCTGTTCCATGTAGCAGCGCACCTCTTCCAGCTTCTGCCCGGGTGTGAACTGAACCTGCTCGAGCGGCCGCTTCACTTGAGCAACGGCTTTCTTTTCCCGCTTGGTCGGACAATCATCACACACACTCCGCTCCGGCAGACTGAATGGCTTGCCTTCAAGGAGCGCGGTCAAGGCATCAGCCACGATCTCCGGCGTCGTTGGACAACCAGGGAGTCCAATGTCCACCTTGATCACCTCGCTGAGGGAATACACGCGATCAAGGAGCGGGGGTATACCCTCATGCGGCGTGTCATGGGGCTCGGTGCTCTTCGATGTTCTATACACCTTCTGATACAATTCATCGAGCGTCGAGAGGTTGGCCAGGGCCGGGATGCCGCCGAAGTTCGCGCAGGAACCCAGGGCAACGATCGTGTTGCACTTCTTACGCATTTCTTCGCAGATCTTCCGGTTCTCCTCGCTGCGGATCCCTCCGGAAATGATGCCGACCGCCGCCTCAGGGATCTCGAGCGTTTCCCTCTCGCCCGTCTGACCAAAGTACTTGTGATCCATGAGTACTGGCATGTGCACAAACTCCAGTTGCGGCAGCAGGTCAAGAATTTTGTCTCCGATATCAAGGATCGTCACTTCGCAGCCGCCGCACGTCGCGAGCCATTCCTCCGCAATCTTTACCGCCATTGTGTCCTCCTTTCAAAAGGGCAGCGCCCTTTGTTGCCTGCAAGACTATTTATCAAACGGGCGGCGCCCCTTCAACCTTGACTTCGGTCACCACCCTTCTCGTGTAGAGAAAGAACTTGTTTTCTTCCTCCACGATCCGGACTTCGAAATTTCCATTTTCATACTTCGTCTTTTTCGCCTCGGCTTCTTCTTTCGTGCCGCACACGGCACAGTCCCACATGTATTTATGCCCGTCAAAGAACCGGACGCTCTCGCTCTCCATTTCACGCACTCCGGTAAGGGCTTGGTCCCACCTTCTTGACCGCCTCAACCATTTCGGTCATAACCCGGGCGAATTTCTGCCCTTCGGCGGCCGAGATCCACTCGAGCCTGAACCGCTCCGGTTCAAGACCAAAATCCTCGAGCATGAGTTCGATGGCCTGGGCCCGGCTCTCAGCCTTGAGATTGCCCTCGAGGTAGTGACAATCGCCCGGGTGGCACCCGCAGATCAATACGCCGTCTGCGCCCTTGGTCAGGGCGTCCATGACCAGATTGGGGTGGATCATGCCCGAACACATTGCCCGGATGATGCGGACATTGGGCGGATATTGCAGCCGTGACGTGCCGGCAAGGTCAGCGCCCGCATAGGAACACCAGTTACAGCAGAAGGCGATGATCACCGGCTCGAATCCATTTTCCATGTTCACCCCACGAGCGCGGCATCGACCATCGCCGCCAGCTGCTCCAGCCTGAAATTGCGCACGAAAATACCCTTCTTGGGACAGGTCGCCTGGCACACACCGCACCCCTTGCACAGGGCCTCATTCGTTTCGACCGTCTTCTTCACGTCGCCGTTCCTCATGTATTCGATCAGGGTGAGCGCCTTGTACGGGCAGGGATCAATGCAGTAAGCACACCCGTCACAGTTGGCATCGATCACTTCGGAGATCGTCGCCTCCAGTTCAATGTGCTCTTTTGAAAGGACGGTCGTGGCCCTCGACGCACAGCCGGTCGCCTGGGCGATCGATTCGTCGATCAGCTTTGGAGCGTGGGCAAGACCGCACAGAAAGATCCCGTCCGTGGCAAAGTCGATCGGCCGCAGCTTCATATGCGCCTCGAGAAAGAATCCATTCTGGTTCAGGGGCACTTTCAGTAATTGGGCGAGTTTGCCGCTGTCTTCCCTGGGCACGATCGCCGCCGACAGCACGACAAGATCACATTCGATATTGAGGGTCGATCCGAGGATCGGGTCGGCCACGGAAACGGTCAGCCCCGCATCTGACGCCGAGACAATCGGTTTATTGTCTGGTTCATAACGGATGAACTTGACGCCGGCAAGCCGCGCCTCGGTGTAGTATGCCTCTTTGAATCCGTACGTGCGCATGTCTCTATATATAATGAAGATCTCGATTGCCGGATCGATCCTTTTCAGCCGCAGCGCATTCTTTATTGCCGTGCTGCAGCATATCCGGTTGCAGTACGGGTTCTTCTCGTCCCGGGACCCGACGCACTGAATCATGACGATCGATTTGAGCTTTGCGATGTTCGTACCACCCTGTGCGATGCGTTCCTCCAGTTCGCGCTGGGTGAGAACCCGCTGGTCCTGGCCGTATAAGTACTCGGTCGGCTGATATTCTGCGGCGCCCGTAGCCACGATGATGGCGCCGTGTTCAATCTCGACGTCAATACCCGGATCAGACCGCCTGACTACGGTTTTAAAATTTCCGACAAACCCTTCGATGTGCGTGATCTCCGACGATGTGTAGACGCGGATCATGGGGTGGTTTTTCACCCGCTCAACAATATCTGACAATCTTTCCTGCGGGTCTTCTGCGTCGAGCAGGTAATGAATGTGCCGCGCATGACCGCCGAGTTCACTCTCTTGCTCGACAATCGCCACTTCAATGCCCTGATCCCCGAGACCGAGTGCGGCCATCATGCCGCTCAAACCCCCGCCGATGACCAGTGCCGAGTGCTCGACGGGCAATAGCCTCCTCTGCAGGGGCTCGATGAGCCGCGCTTTGGCGGTCGCCATGCGCACCAGATCCCTGGCCTTTCTTGTTGCCGCCTCGGGCTCGTGCATGTGTACCCAGGAACACTGGTCCCGGATATTCGCCATCTCAAAGAGGTATTGATTCAAACCTGCTTCCCGTATCGTCTGGCGGAACAGAGGTTCGTGCGTGCGCGGGGTGCACGATGCCACGATGATGCGGTTGAGCGCATGCTCTCCTATTGCCGACTTGATCTTCTCCTGGGTGTCGGTTGAACACGTATAGAGGTTGCATTCGGCATAGACGACATTGGGCTGACTCTTGGCGTACTCGACGACCGCGGGTACATCCACAACGCCGCCGATATTGCGTCCGCAGTGGCAGACAAAAACACCGATCCTCGGTTCCTGTCCCTGGACATCGATCTCAGGCGGGTATTCCCGTTTTACGATGAGCGTGTTCCGGGCAGGGGCCAGGATAGCCAGGGCATTACCACTTGCCGCGCTGGCCTGGGTCACGGTTTCCGGTATGTCTTTTGGCTCGGTAAAAGGACCGCAGGTATAGATACCCGGTCGGTTCGTTGCCAGCGGCGAAAATACCCCGGTGGCGCAATACTTGAACTGATTGAGGTCGATGTCGAGTCTTTGCGCCAGATCCACTGATGCCGCTGAGGGCCGCAAGCCGGTCGACAGCACGACCATGCCGAATTCCTCTGCCTGGATCGAGCCATCGGCTGCCTGATACTGAATGACGAGATCGTTCGTTCCGGGCCGGACATCGACCGCGGACGGACGGCAACGAAGGTAGCGGACCCCGAGTTGCTGCGCCCGCTCATAATACTCGTCAAATCCCTTGCCATAGGCCCTGAGGTCAATGTAGAATATCGTGCACTCGAGTCCGGGTGAATGTTCCATGGCGATAATCGCTTCTTTGGTCGCATACATACAGCATATCGACGAGCAGTAGTTGTGCTCATCATCCCGCGACCCGACGCACTGGATGAAGGCGATTCTTTTCGGCGCCTGGCCATCTGACGGCCGCCGCACCTCGCCCGAATAAGGCCCGGAAGCGCTCAGGATCCTCTCGAATTCGAGCGCGGTCACGACGTTGGGCGACAGGGCATAATTGAGTTCAAGTTTTGTGCTGACGTCAAAGAGGTCATAGCCGGGCGCCAGCACGACCGCGCCGACGTTCAGTTCCCGCACTGCTTCCGGCTCCATGAGGTGGTCGATCGCATTGGCCTTGCACGCATCGGCGCACAACAGACACTCGGCGCAGATTCCGCATTCGAGGCAGCGGCTTGCCTCGTACAATGCCTGTTCTTCGCTGAGCCCGGCGCCGCATGCACTGCTCCGCGGGAGCGGCGGTTTGCCGTCGCTCTTCAACCGCTCCTTGATCTCGGCATAGGACAGCGCTACTTTGATCCTGGCCGGCACGGGCGGCATGGGCAGCCCCCTGAGATAGCGGTCGATCGACGCGGCCGCGTGGTGGCCTGCGGCAACCGCGTCCACGACGAACTGCGTACCGGTCACCACATCGCCGGCGGCAAAGATCCCCGGCTTTGAGGTCATCAGCGTATCCGGGTCGACCTTGATCGTGCCGGCGGCGGTCAATTCGATCTCTCCATCGAGACACGAGCCGTCTGGTTTCTGTCCGATCGCGAAGATCACCGTATCCGCGGCCAGGACATGCTCGGTGCCCGGTTTCAGGTCCATGACCGGACGGCCCGCGGCGTCAAAACCATGGAAATCGATTTCGGTGCACCTGACTCCCTGGACTGCGCCGGCCTCGGACACGATCTCGTGAAAGGTCCGGCCCGGATACATCGTGATGCCTTCTTTTTCGGCATCTTCGATCTCCCAGGAATGCGCCGGCATTTTATCGCGTGATTCCAGGCAGCTGACTTCGACTTTTTCGGCTCCAAGCCGGAGCGCAGTCCGCGCGACGTCCATCGCGACATTGCCGCCGCCCAGAACGAGCACGCGCTTTCCCAGGGTCACGGGCTGTTTCATCGCGGCCGCGCGCAGGAATTCGGTGGACAAGAGCACGTCGGGGAGATCCTTGCCCGGGATATTCAGTTTCTTCCCGAGGTGGGCGCCGATTGCAACAAATACCGCATCGAATCCGGTCTGCAGGAGTTGCGATACATTATCGACGCGCTGGTCCGTTTTCAATTCAATGCCTTCGAGCAGATTGCCAATATCCCACTGCAACCGCTCCAGATCCATGCGAAAATCCGGAACACCATACCGCATCATGCCGCCCGGTTCAGGCAGTACTTCATAGACGACCACGCCGTGCCCCATCTCTTTCAGGTCGCAGGCCGCGGTCAGGCCGCCGGGTCCGGCACCCACAACGGCCACTCTCTTGCCGGATGCCGGTTGCGAGCCGTTATCCGGTTTGGTGATCTTCACCTTATTGTCATATGCCCAATCGGCAACGAATCGCTTGAGCGACATGATCGGAATGGCCTCATCCACTTTCTTGCGCGTGCATTCATCCTCACACCGGTGATTGCAGATCCGTCCGCAGACCGATGGAAACGGGTTGTCCCGTCTGATGACATGGTACGCCTCTTCATAACGTTTCTGCCGGATCAGAGCGACATAGCCTTCAACGCGCTGGCCGGCCGGGCAGGCAAAACGGCACGGCGCCTGGCCCAGTTTCTGGATCGCGAAGATGTTCGGGATCGCCTGCGGGTACAGCCGGTAGATCGCCTTCTGTTTGGTGAGATTCGCATTGAACATGTCCCGCGTTTCGATCGGACACTTCTCCGCGCACTCGCCGCAGCCGTTGCACTTGTCCTCTCTGATATAACGCGCGCGCCTCTTGACCGTGACCGTGAAATTACCCGGTTCGCCCTGCACGGCCTCGACATCGGTCAGGGTCAATATCTCGATGTCTTTGTGGCGTCCGACCTCGACGAGCCGCGGCGCCAGCGTACACATCGCGCAATCATTGGTGGGGAACGTCTTGTCCAGCTGGGCCATGACCCCGCCGATGCACGGCTTGCTCTCCACCAGATAGACCTTGATCCCGCTCTCGGCCAGATCAAGGGCCGCCTGCATGCCGCCCACGCCGCCGCCCACAACGAGGGCCGCGCCTATTGTTTTATGCTCATCCATGATACTTATTCGTGCAAAACCCTCTTGATGTGCTCGATCAAGACATTTGCCTCGACCGGCTTGTCAATGAAGTCATCGACCGGCAACCACGCCTCGTCGCCCGCGGCCGAGGCAAAATTGAACGTGGGGTACTTCTGGTCTACGGCCGTCAACATGAGGATCGGGATGTCCTTTGTCTCCGGATTTCTCTTCAGGTCCCGGCACACGTCAAACCCGGAACTGTCGCTCACCATCATCACATCCAATATGATCAGGTCCGGCTTCTCTTCCTTCAGTTTCTCAAAGCAAGAATCAGGATCGACCGTGGTGACGACGCGATAACCGCTTCCC
Organism: Caldifarciminota bacterium; assembly: GCA_014859085.1. GTDB lineage: Bacteria > Hydrothermota > Tepidihabitantia > SM23-42 > SM23-42 > SM23-42. The sequence continues at coordinate 9,140 of JACUUY010000025.1, read as the reverse complement.
TCGAGTACCAGTTTCGTCGCCTCCAGGAAAGTCCGGTCATCATCGAGCATCAGGATAAGCTTGCGTTCCTTCATTTCAAACCTCCCCAAGGGCATCTGCCCCGCTGTGTGCGATCACTTGGCCCGGAATGCTCAAGACGAAATTTGCAAACTTCTTGAAATGCGCCTCTTTCTCCCTGAGTTCAAAATAGTCCTCGTTCGCATAGAATGCATCATAGGATATTGGCTGGCCGTCAATGATATAGCCGGATTGCGCTTTGATAGTGCCGTGATGCAGTTCGGCGATCATTTTCACGACGTGCAGTCCCAGGCCTGTGCCGCCAACCCCCGAGGTATCGAATCTCGTGAACTCGCTGAATACGGCATCCAGCTTGTCGGCCGGAATGCCGCCGCCTTCGTTGAAGCATGTGAATTCCATGCCCCTATCGGTAAGCTTCAACCCGCACTCGATCGTCGTTCCGGCTGTGCCGTACTTTGCGGCATTATTAAGCAGGTTGCTGATCGCGATCCGCATCAGGCTGCGGTCGCAATCCATTGGCCGTTCGCCGGATGACTTCACTTCGACCCGCATGTTCTTCTTCATGAGCAACGGGTTCAGTTCATCGATCATCGGCTTGAGCACATCGTTCTGGATATCCACTTGCTGCATCTTCGTCTGCAGTTGTCCACCCCGGCCTTTGGACGAGATCAGATAATTCCGGATCATGTCATTCATCAGTTTCAGGCTGCCGAGGCTCGAGAGCAGCATTTCATTCCGCTTCTTTTCATTCAGCGTCCTGGAGAGTTTTTCATCCACGATCGCGCTGATATTCATGACCACCGAACCGAGCGTGCCCTTCAGTTCGTGCGCGACAAAACTCACGACCCAGTTGAGGTGTTGATTGAGATGGTAGATCTCGGTATTGTCCCGGATCACCTCAACCACTTCAGACACCCTGCCCTGGTCGTCTTTTATCGGCAGGGCAACAACATCGCAGTAATGCGCCCCGCCGTCTTCGTCATAGTTGATATGCATGAACTTCACGGGCCGCTGCGTTCTGAACGCCTGGCGCGCGGGACAGGTTGCCGCGTCGCACGGCACCTCGCTGCGGTGGCTGACACGATAACAGTGCTCGCCTATGATGCGATCGCGCGGGATGTCGAGTGATTGCAGGTACGCGCTATTACAGCTCACGATTTTCAACCTCTTATCGACCACTGCCACGCCTTCATCCATCGTCTCCAGGATGAGCGTTCCATAATTCCGCTGATTTCCGGCGGCGGTAACCCTCAACCATTCAAAGAGCTGATTCTTGATGAAGCGCCAGCGGTTGCCAATCCTCGACCCCGGGATCTCGCCCTTGTGCGCCAGCCGGCTCAGTGTGGCCCTGCTCAGCCGCAGTATCTTGCTGGCTTCGTCAATATCCAGGATTTCCTCCTCGTAGTCCTGGCCCGCCACTTGTCGCGCCGTATCGGGCACGGCATCGGCCCGCGCCCGTTTCTTACTGAGCGCGTTCTTCACGACCAGTTCTATCTCTTTCAGGTCGATCGGTTTTATCGCGTAGAAAAAGACACCATGCTCCCGCACTCTCGAGGCCACGTCCAGCGAATCATCCATTGACGTCACGATTATCGGGATCGACCGGTTGATCCGCTTGATGATGGGCAGGAGGTCATAGCCCTTGATCCCCTGCGCTTCCACGGCAATGATCAAGGCATCAGCCTGGTTGTTCTTGACGCGCTCGATCATCCGGCTCGGCTCTGTGATGTTCTCGATGTCATAACCCAGTCTGCCGAAGTGCGCCAGCAGCCGCCGCACTCCCTCCCGGTCACTATCGAGAACGAGGACCTTGCCCGATGATAGGCGGCGTTTCTTCAGGACGCGAGCCATCACGGATCCATAGTAGCATAATCCGTGCCCGGTTCATAAGGATTGTCTATGCTGGGGCGGGCAGTAATATTGTATTATTTTACGGGGTTTTTATGGTTAAGGTATGCGCTGTTGCACCGGGGCTGACGTTCATGTTCGGCAAATGCATAGAAAAAATATGCAATCAAACCGATAACCCCTGCCTCACCCCTGAATTCTTGCGGACTCAGGCGCACATATTATGCATGCAGTTGGGGATAATGATTTTGCTGCCCGGGGGGTACCGGGTGATTTCCCTGCTACTCTTTCCTGCTTTTCAGCGTAACCCCGTGCTTTTTCATCAATGCCTGGAAGTTCTGTCGCTTCATGCCCACGGCCTGCGCCGATTTGCTGATATTCCAGTCATTCTTCATCAGGGCATCGATCAAGAAACGCTTCTCGACATTCTCGACCGCTTCGGCCCGTATCTGTCTCTTCATCTTCTTCAGCTGCAGGCTGGTGCGGGGCGGCGGCATGTCCAGAGATATCTTCCCCCCCCGGATGTTCTGCGGCAGGTGCTCGGCCTGTATCGCCTCGCCATCGACCATGATCACGAGACGTTCGATCAGGTTCTCCATTTCTCTGACATTCCCGGGCCAATCGTATTCCATGCAGAGATTCATTGCCTCGGGTGACAAGCGTTTTGCCTTCTTGTTCTGCTTCTGAGCCGAAATCTCCAGAAAGTGCTGCACCAGAAGCGGAATATCCTCGCGCCTGTCTCTCAAAGCAGGCAGATCGATCGGTACGATGTTCAGTCTGTAATACAGATCCTCCCGGAATTTGCCATGCTCGATGTACTCCTCCAGATGCTTGTTCGTCGCCGCAATGACCCGGACATCGACCTTGATGTTTCTTATGCCGCCGACCGGTCTTACTTCCTTTTCCTGCAGCACCCTCAATAACTTCGCCTGGATCCCGGGACTGAGATCGCCGACCTCATCAAGGAAGAACGTGCCTTCATTTGCCACTTCGAGCAGCCCGGGTTTCGTCACGATCGCGCCGGTAAACGAGCCTTTGATATGGCCGAATAACTCGCTCTCGAGGAGCGTCTCGGGCAGGGACCCGCAATCAACGGCGATGAACCGGCGGTTTCTCCTCTGCGAATTGTGATGGATCGCGCGGGCGATCAATTCCTTCCCCGTGCCGCTCTCGCCCCGAATGAGTATTGTTGAGTCAGTGGGCGCGACCTTCTCGATGATCCCGAAGAGCTCCTGCATCGCCTTGCTCTGACCGATGATATTGTCGAACTGGTAACGCTCGGTCAACTCTTGACGTAGATAGACGTTCTCGGTCACAAGCATCCTCTTTTCCATGGCTTTTTCAATGCGTATGCACAATTCATCGGCGGTGAACGGTTTGGCAATGTAATCGTAAGCGCCCAGTTTGATCGCCTCAACCGCCGAGTCGATCGTCGCGTAGCCGGTGATCATGATCACGATTATCTCCGGCACCGCCTGTCTCACCTCCCTGAGCACTTCCAGGCCGTCAATGCCCGGCATCTTCAGGTCGAGCAGGATGACATCGAACATCTCTTTCTCGACCAGCGGCAATATCTCCGCGCCGCTGAGGAGCGTCTTCACATCGTACCCCGAATCGCTCAGTATCTTGAAACACGTCTTGCAGATGGACGGTTCGTCATCGACAACGAGAATCTTCTTCTTGATCGGCACTCTATCTCCTCAGTTCACCGGTATTTTTATTGTAAACGTCGATCCCCTGCCCGGCGTGCTCCGCACGTCGATCTTTCCACCGTGGCGCGTGATGATCCCGTAGCTGACCGAAAGTCCGAGGCCGGTACCCTTTGCCTTGTTCTTGGTCGTGAAAAAAGGGTCGAACAACCTTGGGATATCATCTTTGTGTATGCCCTGGCCGGTATCAGTGAATCTGATCTCAATGAATTCTTTTTTCCGGTCCAGGTCCGTTTCGACGGTCAGCGTACCCCGGTCAGACATTGCCTCCTGGGCATTCAACATCATGTTCATGAAAACCTGCTTGATCTGGTTCTTGTCTACCATTGCGGGCGGCAGCTGCTCCCTGAATTTTCTTATGATCTCGATATTGTGGAAAAAAGGCTGCTTTGCCAGGATCGATACGGATTCCTCAACGATCTGATTGATGTCTGTAGAACTCTTTTCCGGCACCCGCTGCCGCGAAAACTCCAACAACTCTTCAACTATCTTCTTGCACCGCTTCGTCTCCTCAACGATCAACTGAAAGTCTTCGAGCATCGGATCGCTATCGGCGATCTTCTTGAGTTGAAAACTCGTGATGGCCAGTACCGTCGTCAAGGGGTTGTTTATCTCATGGGCAATACCCGCGGCGAGTTTGCCCAGGTATGCGAGTTTCTCCGATTGAATGAGATGGTCCTGCAGCTGCTTCAAGTCGATCAAAGCCCTTTCCAGTTCGATCGCCTTGTTCCGGTAGGCTCGCGCTGCAGTATCCGCTTCATTGATGAGCCGCTTGATATTGCTCAGATCCTGCGCGACAATGACCGTACCGATGATATTCTCCTCGTCGTCCTTCAACGGTGAGCAGCTGAAGGTCATGGGGATACGGTCCCCCGACTTGGTCACGAAGACCGATTCCATGTCGAGAACGCCTTCACTCGCGGTATGAGGATACAGACTCCTTTGAATGACCTTCTTGTCGCGTTCTCTCGGGGCCAGGATCTCGTCGATCTTCTTGCCGACGAGCTCGTCCTGCGGGTAGCCGAATATTTTCGATGCCGCTTCGTTCACGATCCTGATCTCACCCTGTGCATCGGAAACGATCAGCACGTTCTTCATGCTTCTGATGATGTTCTCGGTGAACGATTTTGAAGCCCTGAGTTCGCGGTCTTTTGTTTCAATCTCAGTATGACTCTTGGCCAGTTCAGCGTACATCTGCTCGGTCTGCTTGATGACCTCGATCCACATGCTTTCGCGGATCTCATCGTCTGATTTCTCAATTACCGTCAATCCCTTACCCTTATGCTTCATGGAGCTACCCTGTGCTCCGGCCGTGATTCAGACATGTCGCGCGTAATGTGTGAACCGAGCAGAAGAGGCAGGGATCGAACGACCTTACGACGTGTCCGACCTCGACCGGATTCTTTTCGTCCTCAACCGTCGTGCCGATGAGCGCCTGCTCGACCGCTCCAGGCGAACCTGCCGCATCGCGCGGTGACATGTTCCACGAGGTCGGCGTTATGATCTGATACGATCTTATCTTTCCTTTCTCGATCGTGATCCAATGCCCTAGCATGCCCCGTGCCGCCTCCACGAATCCCTTACCCTGCGCGTCCTTCGCGTCCCGGTGGGGCAGATACACCGGTTCTTCCGGATCGATCCGGACGATCCATTCTTCTATCCTGCGCACGAGCAGGAGCATCTCATAAATCCGCATCAGACTTCTCGTGTATGCATTGACACCGGAGACACGCGCCACATCATTGGCGAGCGGGTCATGATTGATCATCAACCTTGCGTACGGGCCGACCTCGACGACCGCTCCTTCGTACCGGGGCGATTTTACCCAAGTGTAAGCACCTTCTTTTTCAGCATTTGGTTCGGTCGTGCCGCAAAAGGGATGCTTATGATCATCGCCCACAAACCAGGCATGCGAAACATCTTCGGTGATCTTCTCCTGCTGAAACGGGTTCACTATGCCGTCAAAATACCCTGACTTGTACATTGTTGAACCATCTGGTGACTCATAGGATGCACAGCAGAGAAATCGTCCCGGCCCTTTGCCCAGTCGCTCCAGCCCGCTCTCTTGGGCCATTTCCATGAACAAGCCGAGATCGCTTTGCTGATGATCCGCCGCGCCTAACCAAGTGTTCAGGTCGGCCACGGAGTCGTTCTCCAGGAAAGATTCAATATTGTCGTCAAGCAGCTCCTTCTCCAGAAAACCGCTCAACCCGGCCAGAACGGCTCTTGCGCGCACGATCTCGCTCGCATTCACCGGTTTCGTGACGCCGCCGGGCTGCAGGGCAAGGGTGTTCGGCCACTTGCCAACAAATAATCCGAGGAAGGCCAGAAAGTCCTTTCTCGCCTTCATCGCCGCAATGTACGAACTACCTTCCAGCGCGGCAAACCGGGATACCAGGCCGGGGTAGTTCTTGCTGCTTGAATACTTCTTGTTCGTGAAATCCACCATGAAGAGCGCATAGAAGTGCATCAGGTGGCTCATTATAACCTCTGATGCCAGCGCTATGTTCCTGATGTAGTATGCATTGGCCGGCATTCGTGCATCGAACGCACTGCGCAGCGCGAGGGACGAGGCAGTCGAGTGGCAGATACTGCAGATACCGCACACGCGGCACGTGAAGACGAGCGCATCCATCGGGTCACGCCTCAAAAGCAGTCTCTCAAAACCCCTGAAGGCAACGCCCGATGCGCGGGCGTCGATCACCTTTCCGTCTCGGATCTCAATCGAAATCTCGAGATCGCCTTCGACCCGATTCAAGGGATTTATTCTTATGATCTTCTTATGTACCATCGATCACACCTGATCGACGTCGATTTCCTTGAACGACACGGCGTTTACCCTCAGTCTTTCCGGACATGCCAGTTTTGAAAGACCGCTGATGCCGACATACCAGGCTTTGGGTACATCAAGCGGCAGCGTGGTCGGGATGTCGCCGATCTTTTCCGTGCTGAAATACGGGGTGAACCCGTCCGGGAACTTGGGCGAGGTGCACGAAATACAGGGAAACCCTCCCCTGGTGCAGCTGCCGGTGCGGCCAAGCCACAACCGTTCATTGCAATCGGACTCGCACTGCGTCGCCTTGCAGCCCAGGTTCTCAAAGAGACATCCCTGCTGGGAATATGCAACGGCCGATGCCTTGAACTCATAGTACTCATTACGCGGGCACGCGTGATGGGCCAGCTTTGAATAGAAGAACTTCGGTCTATTGAACCTATCAAGGTCCTCGATCCGCAACGCCGCTGACGCGAGGAACATCAACGTCTCATAAGTCCAGTCCGGGTGAGCCGGACATCCGGCAACATTGACGACCGGCATGGACGCAGCCGAAGCGAACCCTTCGCCGAGCAATCCCCCTTTTGTCTCGCGCAGGAACTGAAGACCGGTGACGTCCATCGGGTTCGAACCGGCCGCCGGAATGCCGCCGAACGACGCGCAGGTACCGACGGCCACGACATAATCTGATACCCGGGCAAGATCAGTGATCCAGTCCTTGAACGGACGGTCATTGAAGATGAAGTACTTGCCGGTCTTGTTCGGGCCGAGATGGATGGCGCCTTCGACCGCGAGGATGTCGATCTTGATCTCTCCCTTACGGCATTTCTCGAGGACATCGATGACCTCGCGGCCGCTCTCAAGACTGATCGAAGGATGGAGGACAATGTTAATCCCGGCAAGACGCAAGCCGGTGAAGAAGTCTGGCTGGTCCACATTGAGGAACGATATGGTCGACCCGCCGCAGCAGCCGCTCTGCAACCATAACAAGTTCTTCATGCGCATAGATATTGTATGCACTTACCCTGGCATGTCAACCCCAACCTGCAAATTCCAACCTGCCGCAGGTCCCGTCAGGGGGTTGGTTTTGTAAACTTTTTCTGAAGTATTCGACGATATCACGTGGTGATTTTTCCGCCCCGTGACTTTCTACTGTTTGCTATCAACTTTCAGGAATCATCCCAGACGGTATCTTGGTCGAGTTAGTTTCCCATTTCGAGGGCTGACCCCCCAATCGCCCCAGGCGATAAGCACGCCCTGCATTACGTGTTCATACGTACAGATGCAGGTCTATTCGATATTGCGTTAGCTTCGACTTTCACGGACGTACCCCGCCACGCTTCATATGAAACCTCTGTCCGCCACCTGCGTATAACAATTGAACGGCGACACATGTAAGTCATGCCGCATGCGCCGATCCACAAGAATGCTTAGAGAATAAGAACGGAGGAGATTATGTTCAGGCAATTTGAGATCATCCTGACTTCGGTGTGCATAGGGCTTTGTGCGCTGCTCCTCGTTTTGATTATCATACGGATAAGGAATGTTTTCTTCAGAAAAACCGCACGAGTACCCATATGGAATGACCGGGTCGGTGTTTTGAACAGAACAGCCAAAATAATCACCGCGATATCACTGCCTCTCATGGTACTCGGCATCATTAATTTCATATTCATTGTCTCTGTGCCTTCGGTCGTGATCAGGGTCTTTGCGAAAACACTCTTTATCATGATCTTTGGCATCTGGGCTCTTCTTGAGTTCTTTCTCAGTTTCTCGATTTCGGAGAAACTGATCACCGGCGGCATATTCAGACGCATTCTGTTTTTCCTGGCAGCCGTTGTGTGCATCGCCGGCGCGGTACGTTTTTTCCCACTCATCCCCCAGTCATGGGCATACCCACCTGAGAAGGACTGTGTAACCCTTGACCTGCCTGTTCGCGGAGTCTGGCTTGCCGGGCATGCCGGTGCCAGTGTACTCACAAACGGCCATGTAAAAAATCGCTATGCTATAGACATATTGAAACTCGGCCCGGACGGCAGACTGCACAAGGGGCAGGGTAAGAGTGTTACTGATTACTATTCTTACGATGAAGAAGTCTGCGCTCCTGCCGACGGAAAGATCACCGAGGTAATGGACGGCATCCAAAGCGATCTGATGGGAAACATGGATGAGGAACATCCAGGCGGCAACTACATCATCATGGATATTGGAGACGATAAATACGTCTACTTTGGTCACTTGAGAAAAGGAAGCATCACAGTTGAGCAGGGCCAGTCTGTCACAGCCGGCACTGTTCTAGGCCGCATTGGAAACTCAGGTTATAGCACACATCCCCATCTTCATATGCATGTCCAGAACAAGCCGGTATCTGACCCTGAGGCAAGGATCACCTATCCGTTCCGGTTTTCAAGAATGCGTCTGAGCAGATTGATTTTTTGGAAAGAAGTCAAGAATGTTGCCTTGCTGCGGGGTGACAGGTTCAGCGACTGAAGTAATTTCAAACCTGTCGGAGATCCCGTTCAGGGGCTTTTATTGTCAATATCCGGCAGAAAGAACCAGCAAGTGCACCGTGAAATAACGCCCGGCGGATGGTAAGTACGTCACTTGGCGATGTGTCGAATGTTTGGCTGAAAGCCCCGCTTCGATTGCTGTTGTGTAGTCAGCAGAGCGGGGATTTAGCCCCAATTCCTACATAACTCTTTAGATGCTGCCTTGTCAAGACAAATGCGGGCGGCCGCTAGTGGTTGGTTGCCAAATGAATTTGAGCACCTGAGAATGCTCAAGTTTTATGG